>NZ_JBZWGT010000002.1:0-87450 GCF_058661735.1 Enterobacter sp. 4974935 | reverse complement strand
AAGACTGGTCTTGTTGTACTGGCTGAGATCGTCGCTGATAGCTTCCTTACGCTGCCAGGCGCGCAGTTCGTACCCCATGACGGCCCCTAATGCGGTTTCAGTCATGCCCATTTTTTCCCGGAGCGTCTTCACTGTTTCCGGCTGCGGAACGACGCTAACCATCTTAATCATTACCCTTCTCCCAGAAGTCTGAATTCAGAAAAATTTTCACCTGGCGTGTGCGGGGATAGTCCTGGTGCTTCAGCCCCTCCCGCGTGTCAGACAGGTACTGCGTTTCCTGCTGCACCTTGTTGATTTTGCCATTCCATTTGCGGGCCAGCGCCCGGTAACTCCCGTTCTCCAGCTGATAAACTTCAAACGTATACTTGTTCGGACCGCTCCAGCCTTCGTTGTAATAGACCTGTTTCATAGGATCTGCCTGATCGATGCGCCCCGTAAACATGACATCCCGGCTGCATTGCCTGAACCAGTAACCGCGGGGCATAGCCGGTGGCCGGTCGCTTATTTCCCGTCTGGATAGCGTGCCGAAAGGCTGTGAGCGCAGGTGACAACCTGATCTCAGGTCAATCGGGCATGACGTGTTGTGCAGGGACCAGCGCCGCTGCCGCAGACAATGGCTCAGGGTGATCACAGGAACGACACGGGAAACGAACAGGGGGAATGATTGCATGGTTTTACTCCTTCGCCAGTCGGGGCGCTACCGAAAAATGAGCCTTGATAATACGACGAATGAGCCATATAAATCAAGTTAAAAATCAGGCGGCAGAGTTTCTGCCGCTGCTGTAGGTCAGTACCGTGGAGCCACGTCCTTTCCTTCGCCCCATAAACGGGAAAACTCGTTCACGTAGGCTTCAGTTACTGCAGGCGCGCCGCTGATCAGCACCACATTTTCCGCATTACGACTGTCTGCGCTGGCGCTGAAGTTAAACGAGCCGGTCAATACGGCGCGGCGGTCAAAGACCATGAATTTATCATGCATGGCCTCGTAGTTATCGTTGATCCGCACCGCCACGCGGTTATTGGCCAGAAAGTTCACTTCGGTGTACCGGTTGTCGTTCGCTTTGCGATCGGCCACCACCACCACCGATACGCCCCGTTTTTTTGCGGCACGCAACGCGCCGGCAACAGGACGACTGGTCAGGCTGTACGCGGCAACCAGAATCTCATGCTGCGCGTGGTCGATTGAATCCAGAACCAGATTTAATGCGGTCCCGCCGGGTGAAAACCCGGTTTTCACTTCAGTCGCAGCTTGCGCCTGGACATCGCCGGCAATATTGCCGGCCGCTGTTACCGGGTTTGCTGCCACGGCGCCGGCGATGAGGGTCAGGGTTAACAGCACATATTTTTTCACGCAGCCCCCTTAATCATCATCCGGGAACAGATGCTGGACGTTCTTACGGGTTTCTTCCAGATTCCTATCCTCCGGTGCGGCCGGTTCGGGAGTCACGGCGGGACTGTTTTCCGGCGCAGCGCCGCCTGCCGGCGACACCGTATTGCTGCCACCGCCGGTGGCCTGCAGAAACGCCTCAACCAGGCGTGCCATCTCTCCTGTATCCTGCTGCGGCAGCGTACTGCTGATGATCCGCTGAATATCCTGCATCGAGGTGCTCTCCGTCAGAAATTCAGCGATCAGGAACGGCAGGCGTTCGTCTTGTTTCATCAACGCGGCACCACAGAGCATCATGGCGCGCATCGCGCGGCCACGCTCTTTCTGAGGCAGTTTCTCAAGAAAGCCGTCTGCTACCCGGTCCGCCGCATTGCGCTCCGGGTAGATATAAAACGAGCACTTACGGTTATCAGTCATACTCAGCCCTTCATTGCCACCATACCCAGAACCAGATCGAACTGCGGGTTATCACTGACGAAGAAACGATCGTCACTCACCCCCGTTGCCTGCTTCACTGCGCCGGCGACCAGGCTGGCACCGCCACCGACCACCATGACGTGCGTGAAGCCGGCAAAGCGGCCAACTGAATCGGTGACACGGTGCGTCAGGGCTTTTTCCCGCTCATGCAGTACCTTCATCACCTGGGCCCGCTGGTCAGCATTCTGGAGGTAACGGGAAAGAAACGTTTCGTCATTTCGCGCCTGGATCAGACGGTCGGCAAAATACGAACTGGTACGGGTGCTCACGCTGGTATCCAGTGCATGTTTTACGGCTTCGGTGATGATGGATACGCCAGTTTTAGGATCGCAATGCGTCTTGGTGAAGCCGGACATTTTGCTGCGAACGTGCGCGATATCCAGCGTGGTTCCACCGATATCCACAATCAGCAGGGAGTCCAGATCGTCCAGATCCTTCAGCACACTGAAGCCTGCAGGGACCGACTCTGGCAGTACGCTGACTTTACGCACGGTAAAGCTCTCACGCCCCTGAACGGCCACCGCACGCTTCACGTTCGCTTTTTTCCGCTCGATGTTGGCCATATTAGGCTGATCGTTTTCATCCAGGTACTCGCCCAGCGGCAGCGTCACCACAACATCAACCGGCTGCGGTTCAATGCCGGACTGCATCAGGGCATGGTGGATAGCGACGACATTCACATCACTGTACTGATAGCGGGTTTCCGTGGTGCGCACGGCATCCGGGCTCAGCTGGTCAAAGCTGTACTTTTCCCCGTCAATTTCATAGTTGGCGGAAGCCGGCACCGATGAATCTGTCAGCAATGTCATGGACCATTCGGGCTTGAAGCTGTTCGGACTGATCAACGTTTTCACTGCGCCTTCTTCCATCCAGGCCAGTTTGATGTTGGTGGAACCGTCATCAACAAAAATACGCATTTTGAACCTCACATTGTTTAGAAAAAAACCGTAGAAATCAGGAAAAATACAGCTTTCAAATGGATTATTACGCATCTCTGCTGACGTGTAAAGACAAAAAGATGCACCAATATAGAAAAATACAGAAAAATACCGAATAAAAATCAACAAAAGACGGTCAGACCGTCCTGAAAACGGTCTGACATAGAAAGAAAAGGGATTTATTTAGATTTATACGGAAATATCAGGGAGGGATACAGATTATTCCGGGAGCGTTAAATGACTGTCTGGCAGGCTGAATCGGACGCCATACTGACGACCAACATCGAGCGCAAACACGCGCGTGTAGGTTTCTGTGGTTTCCAGCCGGGAATGCCCGGCATAAGCCTGTACAACTTTCAGCGGAACCCCATGCTGGATCAGGTGCATACAGAAGCTGTGACGGAACGTGTGGCAGGTAACAGGGATACTAAAAGTGACAGAGTCACGTTTTGCGAGGTCCAGTGCCTTCCTGATCCAGTTACGCGGCGTGTTATCACTCTGCACCGGCCAGAGCAGCTGCTGTTTACCAATACGCAGGGTGGTCAGAAATTCACGCACCTTCCTGACATATTGAGGATCGGTCAGAGGAACAAGACGGAACACCTCTTCATCCTTGCCCGGCCTGCCGCGGCCACGCTGACGCTGTTTAAGCGTCTTCAGCCGGACAAACGGCCGGGAACCGTCAAGCTGAAAGCTGGCGCCGGTCAGCGCCAGCGCCTCATTAATACGCGCGCCCGTGTTCCAGAGGGTATCGAAAAGGACCTGCTGGCGCAGGTCTGGCACATACCGCAGAAACACCGACACCTCCGGGGCCAGCAGGTATTTGGGTAAATCAGCCTGGCTGGCCATCTCCCGCAGCGCCAGCGCATCGGCATAATCGAAGTAGGCATATGTCACGCGCCCGGTCCCGATGGCGTCGCTACGTGAATTCTGGGAAATTTGCAGGGGGAAAGTGTTCAATTTTTTAAAATCCGCTAATCAGCCGTCAGGCGACTGAATTTTATGAAATTTCTCGCTGAATTCGACCGCATCCTGCATATCAAACGTCATACTGCGGGTGGAGGCGGTCGAGCTCCAGCTTTTCCCGCCTTCGATTCTGTAAGGGGGTAGGGTCAGTCCGCGTAAAGGCTTGTCATGCCGGGCTGCAAAAACCAGCTGCCCGGCAGATACTTTTAACATCATAGCAAACATATCCGCGCTGATTCGGCGGCCTTTCAATCCACTCATAACAACCTGTAACTGAATCCTGTACCACGACTTTTGTTGTAAATCTGCTGACCAGACTGACCTTCATCTTCACTGAATACCACCATACGGCGGCCGTTAGTCAGTGAATCCATTTTACGCTGTGCGCCATTATCGTCATAACGCACAGGCAGGCACGCACCTTTATGGCTGTTTTCACTCTCGACGCGGAACACCCTTACCCTGACGGCGTTCTTCCGCACCTGGTCAGGATCTTCACCACTGACCACGCCCGTCAGTTTCTGAAGCGTATCTGCCGGACTGCTGTACTCAGCCTGGCTGAGATAGCGGCCGTTCGGGGTTAACCAGAAATCCTGGCTGTCACTGACACGGTAGGTTTCGCCGTGGCTGGCGATGCCTGAGACGTTACAGAAGCGGTCATAATCGGTGGGCTGTCCGGGGAGCATGGCGCACCCTGTCAGCAGCAGTGCCGGCAGGGCGGCGACGTATCCTTTGAATTTCATGTTGTCTCCTGTTCAGGATGAACCATTTCGGTCGGTGGCCGGTATCCCGGATACGGGATAAACGGCGCATCGGTGGCAATAAGGTCTAGCAGCTTCTGGCCACTGACCAGGATCATGCGGCTGTCTCCGCGAATGAGCGATTTGGTGCCTTCGCGCGTTTTGCCGGTATGGCAGAAAAAACCGCGGGCACCGGTGGCGTTCAGCAGGTCGCTGAAGTCACGGACGTGGCCAACGGCAATATAGCTGGTATAGCGTTTGGCCTGGATAAGCCAGGTCTGGCCATCAATCTTCACACGGCCATCAATCCCGCCGTCACCGGTATACCGGCGGTTACGGATCACTTCAAAGCCCCGGCGTTCAAAGCCTTCAAGCAGCAGCTCTTCGAACACAAACGGGTCAATCTTGCGCAGATAGGCAATTTTCTGCCCGAAATGCGGAAACGTATTAATTTTATCGATCACACGTACCGCGCTGGCCTGTTTCCGTTCGTGCCGGCGCCGGCGTCGCCGTGTACCCTGCCAGAGGCCATACAGCAGGATACCCGCAAGGATAAAAGAGCCGACAACATGGATGGACTCATTCATTATCGATCCTCAGCACTTCATACTTCAGCTGCCGCAGCAGCCTGTCTTTGCTCATGGTTTTCAGGGTGGGCCATTCCGCTTTCAGCGTCAGCGCGACGGTGGCAAGTTGTATGGTCCGGGGTACTGTCTCACCGTCCTCATATTTTACCAGGCTGGTACGGCTGATACCGAGCTCAGCCGCGGCGCGTTCCTGGGTCCAGTTCAGGCCCCGTCGCCACAGGATCAAGTCAAAGCCGGTCAATCCGCCGCACTCCCATGCTCAGTGCCGGGCTTCGTGCCGGCGGGTACGGCCTCTTTCCCCTGTGCCTTTTTTTCCGCCGGGGCCGGGTAGGCCGAGGCCAGTTGTGCCCGGAAATCACGCCACGCTGACAGCCAGAGCGCATCAGATACCTGGTCAGACGACAGATTAAGGACCGCATTGCGGTCACGCCAGTGGCTAAATGTCTGAGCCGGAAGGCCGGCACGCCGGCGCAACTGCTGCTCGTCGAAATAGGCACACTGAACCAGGAGGTGTCTGACGTTCTGCGGGACAACTTCATCTCTGGCCCCTTCCGGCACAGCCAGCATCCCGGCGCTGCATATACCCTGAATGCCCGCCTCGGTATAAATCTGCTGCAGATTGGTATCATCAACCTGCGCAGCGCCGGCGGTGTGCGCCACAACCAGCATGATGCCGGCAATAAGTGGTTTCTTTATCATGCGTACTCAGCTCCTGGCCGAATCCTGGTGGACTGGCCTGTTATAATCTGCCTGTATTTATAGCCTGAAAATGTTCATATTTGAACATTTTTTATGTATATTAATTCGACAAATTCGTCATAAACACAACAGGAGACGCGATGGATATCAACTACTACGATAAACATCAGGAAGAATTTGAGGCGGTCACGCTGGCGCTGAAAGCCAATCTGGAAGAAGTTTGGGGCAGCAGCCTGAAAAATCAGGGGGAAAGCCTGGATGATCAGGTGACGTATATGAAGCTATTTGAAGAGCTGCAATACAACCTCAATCCGTACTACTTCAAGGAGAACACCTCAGCAAAAGAGATGGATGAAGATAAAGTAGCGGCCTTTGTGGCCAGAACCCGCGACTATAAGTACGGCATTACCATTAAATCCTGGCCGGGACTCCCGCAGAAATGGCTGAAAGGCCGAATCAAACCTCTTCATCCTGTGGAAGGCACAAACCTGTGCTGGATCGACACGTCCAACATTGTGCATATCGGTGCCGATAGGCAGTTTGACGATCAATATTACCTCACCGTGACCACACAGAACGGTCAGAGTTACGGCACTGTTGCAAATAGTCGGTGGTGATAAACTTATCATCCCCTTTTGCTGATGGAGCTGCACATGAACCCATTCAAAGGCCGGCATTTTCAGCGTGACATCATTCTGTGGGCCGTACGCTGGTACTGCAAATACGGCATCAGTTACCGTGAGCTGCAGGAGATGCTGGCTGAACGCGGAGTGAATGTCGATCACTCCACGATTTACCGCTGGGTTCAGCGTTATGCGCCTGAAATGGAAAAACGGCTGCGCTGGTACTGGCGTAACCCTTCCGATCTTTGCCCGTGGCACATGGATGAAACCTACGTGAAGGTCAATGGCCGCTGGGCGTATCTGTACCGGGCCGTCGACAGCCGGGGCCGCACTGTCGATTTTTATCTCTCCTCCCGTCGTAACAGCAAAGCTGCATACCGGTTTCTGGGTAAAATCCTCAACAACGTGAAGAAGTGGCAGATCCCGCGATTCATCAACACGGATAAAGCGCCCGCCTATGGTCGCGCGCTTGCTCTGCTCAAACGCGAAGGCCGGTGCCCGTCTGACGTTGAACACCGACAGATTAAGTACCGGAACAACGTGATTGAATGCGATCATGGCAAACTGAAACGGATAATCGGCGCCACGCTGGGATTTAAATCCATGAAGACGGCTTACGCCACCATCAAAGGTATTGAGGTGATGCGTGCACTACGCAAAGGCCAGGCCTCAGCATTTTATTATGGTGATCCCCTGGGCGAAATGCGCCTGGTAAGCAGAGTTTTTGAAATGTAAGGCCTTTGAATAAGACAAAAGGCTGCCTCATCGCTAACTTTGCAACAGTGCCGATTTAAATCAGGCAGATCAGCATTATTTAAATCAAGTTGCCATGTCACTGAATACTCGTCCTAGAAAGGCGTTAGATTGGCTTACACCATTAGAGAAATTTGCTCAGCTTGTTGATTATCATATGGCTTTTGAAACTGTCGCACCTCATGTTTGAATTCGCCCCATATTTTTGCTACAGTGAACCAAATTAAGATCATCTATTTACTAGGCCTCGCATTTGCGGGGTTTTTAATGCTGAATAAAAGGAAAACTTGATGGAATTGCCCAATATTATGCACCCGGTCGCGAAGCTGAGCACCGCATTAGCCGCTGCATTGATGCTGAGCGGGTGCATGCCCGGTGAAATCCGCCCGACGATTGGCCAGCAAATGGAAACTGGCGACCAACGGTTTGGCGATCTGGTTTTCCGCCAGCTCGCACCGAATGTCTGGCAGCACACTTCCTATCTCGACATGCCGGGTTTCGGGGCAGTCGCTTCCAACGGTTTGATCGTCAGGGATGGCGGCCGCGTGCTGGTGGTCGATACCGCCTGGACCGATGACCAGACCGCCCAGATCCTCAACTGGATCAAGCAGGAGATCAACCTGCCGGTCGCGCTGGCGGTGGTGACTCACGCGCATCAGGACAAGATGGGCGGTATGGACGCGCTGCATGCGGCGGGGATTGCGACTTATGCCAATGCGTTGTCGAACCAGCTTGCCCCGCAAGAGGGGATGGTTGCGGCGCAACACAGCCTGACTTTCGCCGCCAATGGCTGGGTCGAACCAGCAACCGCGCCCAACTTTGGCCCGCTCAAGGTATTTTACCCCGGCCCCGGCCACACCAGTGACAATATCACCGTTGGGATCGACGGCACCGACATCGCTTTTGGTGGCTGCCTGATCAAGGACAGCAAGGCCAAGTCGCTCGGCAATCTCGGTGATGCCGACACTGAGCACTACGCCGCGTCAGCGCGCGCGTTTGGTGCGGCGTTCCCCAAGGCCAGCATGATCGTGATGAGCCATTCCGCCCCCGATAGCCGCGCCGCAATCACTCATACGGCCCGCATGGCCGACAAGCTGCGCTGAGCCATGGCTGACCACGTCACCCCCAATCTGCCATCGCGCGATTTCGATGTGACAGAGGCGTTTTATGCGAAGCTGGGCTTTGCGACGAGTTGGAAGGATCGCGGCTGGATGATCCTGCAGCGCGGCGGTTTGCAGCTCGAATTCTTCCCCTATCCTGACCTCGACCCAGCTACGAGCTCGTTCGGCTGTTGCCTGCGGTTGGATGATCTCGATGCCATGGTGGCATTGGTGAACGCGGCGGGAGCCGAGGAAAAAAGCACCGGCTGGCCGCGCTTCAAAGCTCCGCAACTGGAGGCGAGCGGCCTGAGGATCGGCTACCTGATCGATCCCGACTGCACGCTGGTGCGGCTGATCCAGAACCCCGACTGACCGCATGCCCGCGAAAATCAAGATTTGCGGGATCAGCACACCCGAGGCGCTCGATGCGACCATCGCGGCGCGGGCGGACTATGCCGGGTTGGTGTTCTATCCAGCGTCGCCCCGTGCGGTTACGTCGAATGTCGCGGGCGCTTTGACATCGCGCGCAGCTGGCCAGATCGCCATGGTCGGTTTGTTCGTCGATGCGGATGATGCTGTCATCGCCGACGCACTGGTGGCAGCCAAGCTGAACGCGCTGCAGCTGCACGGTTCGGAATCGCCCGAACGCGTGGCCCAGTTGCGCGCGCGGTTTGGCAAGCCGGTGTGGAAGGCGCTGCCCGTCGCCAGCGCCAGCGATGTCGCACGCGCCGCAGCCTATGCCGGGGCGGCGGACTTGATCTTGTTCGACGCCAAGACCCCCAAAGGCGCGCTGCCCGGCGGCATGGGGTTGGCGTTCGACTGGTCGCTGCTGGCCGGATATCGCGGTGCCTTGCCGTGGGGGCTGGCAGGCGGGCTAAATCCGACGAATGTTGCCGAGGCGATTGCGCGCACCGGAGCGCCGCTGGTCGATACCTCCAGCGGCGTCGAAAGCGCGCCCGCATTACCGGCCCGTGACGGCTCCATATTCATTTCCGCCCAGCGCAGCATATCTTTTGAGGCGGATTTCACGCCGTAAGATTCCGCATCAAGCTGTCCCGGCGACACGCGGACCGGTTTTTTGTTTTTATAACCGTACGCATACTGGCTTTGCGCACTTTCCGGCACAGTAATAAAGGTGTGAGATAACCCCAGCGGTGCCAGGATCCGTGCAGTCAGCAACTGCTCATACGGCATCCCCGCCGCGTTTGCGGTCAGAGCACCAAACAGGCCGATACTGCTGTTTGCATACAGACGCATATCGCCCGGTTTCCGGGACGGCTGCCACTGCTGATAGAAATTCAGCAGATCCGCACGGCTTTTTACCGCATCCGGCACCTGTAACGGCAGTCCGCCTGCGGTATAGGTAGCCAGATCCAGCAATGTGATCCCCTTCCACTGCGGCAGAGCCAGCTCCGGCTGGTATTTTGCCGCCGGATCATTCAGCGCCATCTCTTTTTTCGCCACAGAAACCGCACCCAGCACACCTGTGAAAGTTTTACTTACAGATCCGAGCTCAAATAGTGTATTTTCAGTGACCGGCTGTTTTGCCTGAATATCGGCAAAACCATAATTGAAATAATAGGGCTTACCCTTTACGGAGACGGCAACCGCCATCCCGGGAATATCCTGCTGTGCCATCAGCGGTTTAATGGTGCTGTCCACCACCGCCGCGACATTATCAGCGGCAGAAAACCCCGGGGCGGAAAACGCCAGCAGAGCGGAAATCAGTGTTGCAGATAACGATTTTTTCATCAGAATTAACCTTCCGTGTGTGAGTAACGGCGGCAAGTATCGTCAGATTCACCGGACAGAACAAACGGTTATTTATAACAAGAGCCTAAAGAAAAACTTACAGGTGGATTATGGTCAGACGTTATCTCCCCCTTAACCCGCTGCGCGCCTTTGAGGCCGCCGCCCGTCATCTCAGTTTTACCCGCGCGGCGATTGAGCTGAATGTCACCCATGCCGCCGTCAGCCAGCAGGTCAGGGCGCTGGAAGAACAACTCGGCTGTGTGCTGTTTACCCGCGTCTCGCGCGGGCTGGTGCTGACCCATGAAGGTGAGGGATTACTGCCGGTGCTCAATGAGGCGTTTGACCGGATTGCGGATACTCTGGAGTGTTTTTCTCACGGGCAGTTCCGTGAGCGGGTGAAAGTCGGTGCGGTGGGAACATTTGCCGCAGGCTGGCTGCTGCCGCGTCTGGCCGGATTCTATGACAGCCATCCGCATATTGATCTGCATATCTCCACCCATAACAATCATGTGGACCCGGCGGCGGAAGGGCATGATTATACGATCCGTTTCGGTAACGGCGCGTGGCATGAGTCAGATGCGGAACTGATTTTCAGTGCACCACACGCTCCGCTGTGCTCACCGGCCATTGCAGAACAGTTACAGCAGCCGGATGATGTTCACCGCTTTACCCTGCTGCGCTCATTCCGCCGGGATGAATGGAGCCGCTGGCTGGATTGTGCGGGCGGCACACCGCCTTCCCCGTCACAGCCGGTAATGGTGTTCGATACCTCACTGGCCATGGCCGAGGCGGCACAACTGGGTGCCGGGGTAGCGATCGCACCGGTATGTATGTTCAGCCGCCTGTTACAGTCAGGCGCACTGGTACAGCCGTTTGCCGCAGAAATCACCCTCGGCGGCTACTGGCTGACGCGGTTACAGTCCCGTACGGAAACCCCGGCCATGCAGCAATTCGCCCGCTGGCTGCTGAATACGGCGGCGGCGTAAAACTCACTCA
Organism: Enterobacter sp. 4974935; assembly: GCF_058661735.1. Taxonomy (NCBI): domain Bacteria; kingdom Pseudomonadati; phylum Pseudomonadota; class Gammaproteobacteria; order Enterobacterales; family Enterobacteriaceae; genus Enterobacter; species Enterobacter sp. 4974935. The sequence goes on along the minus strand of NZ_JBZWGT010000002.1, from coordinate 76,432 downwards.
CCTTCCAGGCTTTTTACCCGCAAATCATCACCTTCACTGATGCGCAGCCGTTCACTGCCGCAGTGCGGACAGCATCCGGCGTGCTGCATGATTTCGGCCTCACGGCTGCAATCCCAGCACCATGCCTGTGCCGGGATAACATCAATATGCAGTGTGCAGCCCTGCGCCACGGTATCACGGCAGGCGATATCAAAACAGAAATGCAGTGCACTCTCCTCAACATCCGCCAGTGCGCCGACTTCCAGCCAGACATCCGTTACCCGCGCAATGCCGTGCTGTTCAGCCTGTTCGCGGATAATGTCCGCCGCACCGAGGGCTTTACTAAGCTTGCCCCTTCCGCCGTTGTCATAATCGGTTATGGCATCGCATTTTATTTTCTTTCTCTGGTTCTGAAATCCATCCCTGTCGGTGTTGCTTATGCAGTCTGGTCGGGACTCGGCGTCGTCATAATTACAGCCATTGCCTGGTTGCTTCATGGGCAAAAGCTTGATGCGTGGGGCTTTGTAGGTATGGGGCTCATAATTGCTGCCTTTTTGCTCGCCCGATCCCCATCGTGGAAGTCGCTGCGGAGGCCGACGCCATGGTGACGGTGTTCGGCATTCTGAATCTCACCGAGGACTCCTTCTTCGATGAGAGCCGGCGGCTAGACCCCGCCGGCGCTGTCACCGCGGCGATCGAAATGCTGCGAGTCGGATCAGACGTCGTGGATGTCGGACCGGCCGCCAGCCATCCGGACGCGAGGCCTGTATCGCCGGCCGATGAGATCAGACGTATTGCGCCGCTCTTAGACGCCCTGTCCGATCAGATGCACCGTGTTTCAATCGACAGCTTCCAACCGGAAACCCAGCGCTATGCGCTCAAGCGCGGCGTGGGCTACCTGAACGATATCCAAGGATTTCCTGACCCTGCGCTCTATCCCGATATTGCTGAGGCGGACTGCAGGCTGGTGGTTATGCACTCAGCGCAGCGGGATGGCATCGCCACCCGCACCGGTCACCTTCGACCCGAAGACGCGCTCGACGAGATTGTGCGGTTCTTCGAGGCGCGGGTTTCCGCCTTGCGACGGAGCGGGGTCGCTGCCGACCGGCTCATCCTCGATCCGGGGATGGGATTTTTCTTGAGCCCCGCACCGGAAACATCGCTGCACGTGCTGTCGAACCTTCAAAAGCTGAAGTCGGCGTTGGGGCTTCCGCTATTGGTCTCGGTGTCGCGGAAATCCTTCTTGGGCGCCACCGTTGGCCTTCCTGTAAAGGATCTGGGTCCAGCGAGCCTTGCGGCGGAACTTCACGCGATCGGCAATGGCGCTGACTACGTCCGCACCCACGCGCCTGGAGATCTGCGAAGCGCAATCACCTTCTCGGAAACCCTCGCGAAATTTCGCAGTCGCGACGCCAGAGACCGAGGGTTAGATCATGCCTAGCATTCACCTTCCGGCCGCCCGCTAAATATCTCCTTTTGGGTTGTTAATAAAACATCCAATAAGTTGACTGTGCGTGAAAAAGAAAGTTTTGTGTGATGGCGTTGAAGATCGCACCGTTAAGCTCTTATGTGGGATGGTGCAGAGCTCGACGACTACCGATAAAACGCAACCGCCGCAAACAGACAAGAAAAAGCCCCAACTGATAACAGTTGGGGCTTCAGTATTGTGATTGGTGGAGCAATAGCACCCTGAACCCAAAACCTTCTCGCTCAACCGGTAGTGGCTGATAACAACTCGTGAGGGCTATTGCGGGTTAAGCATTTAGCGATGTCTAGGGCCAGACTGGACGTCTGAACGCAAGCCGCTGATACTGTACATAACCACAGTATCAGCGGAGGATACCCATGTCGCTGGCAAGGAACGCCACGGCGAGTCAATCGCCCACTCAAACAAACGGTTACGAACGCCACCAACCCGACCAGACGCTGCTCTACCAGCTGGTTGAGCAGCACTACCCAGCCTTCAAAGCCTCACTCGAAGCCCAAGGTCAACACCTGCCTCGCTACATCCAACAAGAATTCAACGACCTCCTCCAATGTGGCCGTCTGGAGTATGGTTTCATGCGGGTTCGCTGCGAGGATTGTCATCACGAGCGTCTGGTCGCCTTCAGCTGTAAACGACGCGGCTTTTGCCCTAGCTGCGGTGCCCGCCGGATGGCCGAGAGTGCGGCGCTGCTGATAGACGAAGTCTTCCCCAAGGAGCCCATTCGCCAGTGGGTGCTCAGCTTTCCTTTCCAGCTACGCTTTTTGCTGGCTCGCCATCCCCAGCTGATGGGCCAGGTCTTGAGTATCGTCTATCGTACACTCTCAACTCATCTGATCAAAAAAGCCGGTTACACCAAAGCCTCTGCACAAACTGGCTCAGTGACTCTTATCCAACGCTTTGGCTCCGCGCTAAATCTCAATGTCCACTACCACATGCTGTTTCTCGATGGTGTCTATGCCGAAGATGACTATGGCAAGCAACGCTTCCATCGTGTCAAGGCACCCACTTACGATGAGCTGAATACGCTCGCTCACACCCTCAGCCATCGCATCGCTCGCTGCATGGAAAAGCGTGGGATTTTGGAGCGTGATGCCGAGAATACGTGGTTGACACTGGAAGAGGGCGAAGACGATACGCTGACTCAATTACATGGTGCTTCGGTTACGTATCGCATTGCCGTCGGCCCCCAGCAAGGGCGCAAAGTCTTCACCCTGCAAACCTTGCCAGGGCGTGAGGATAAAGCCGACTCAAGCAGTCGAGTAGCCAACCATGCTGGTTTCTCGCTACACGCCGGTGTGATGGCCGAAGCGCATCAGCGGGATAAGCTTGAGCGCTTGTGTCGCTACATTAGTCGGCCAGCGGTTTCAGAAAAACGTCTGGCATTAACCGCCAATGGGCAGGTGCGTTACGAGCTCAAAACTCCGTACCGCAATGGCACCACCCATGTGATCTTCGAGCCGCTGGACTTCATCGCCAAACTCGCTGCGTTGGTACCTAAGCCGCGAGTCAACCTCACACGCTTCCACGGCGTCTTTGCACCGAACAGCAAACACCGAGTTCAAGTAACACCCGCCAAGCGGGGCAAGAAGCCCGACAAATCGGAAGGTCTCGATACTAACTGGCGTGACAAGAGTCCTGCAGAGCGCCACCGCGCCATGACCTGGATGCAACGCCTCAAGCGAGTCTTCAATATTGATATTGAAGTCTGCGAACACTGCGGCGGTCACGTCAAAGTGATTGCCAGCATCGAAGATCCGAAGGTCATTGAGCAGATTCTCAAGCATCTGAAACAGAAAACAGCCAAGGCGAATGCCGCCAAGCAGCGTGAGCTGCCACCAGAACGAGCGCCGCCACTGACTCCCAGCCTGTTCGATCCATCACAGAGTCGTCTCTTTGACTGACGACCCCAAATCCAACACTGCTCAACACTGCCAACTTTTAAACGGGGCGGTGGGGCAGTTTGTATCTCTCGAGCTATCAGGCTAGAGATTTTACCGCCAAATCGAACCTTATTAGAGCGGTTTAGGCTGGACCGGCAGTTAAAATTGGGGCTTGAGCGGTAAACGAGTGAGGGAATTTCAGGTAAGATACTTCGGATGAGGAGCAAAAAGGTGGTTTATACTTCCTATACCCCTGGATGGACGAACAAGCCATTAAGCAGTGGCATTGCCTGGTCCACCATGGCCGCCGAGGGAGAGGTTTCCACTACAGTGACACCGCCATTGAGACGGCCCTGATGCTAAAAGGCTTGTTCAAGTTGCCGCTGCGGGCGCTAGAAGGCTTCATTAACTCGTTGTTCCAACTGATGGCGGTGCCTTTGCAGTCGCCGGACTATAGCTGTATCAGCAAGCGCGCCAAGACCGTCGACATCAAGTACCGCCTCCCCAGCCAAGGCCCGGTGGCTCACTTGGTCATTGATGCCACCGGCCTCAAGGTCTATGGCGAAGGCGAATGGAAAATTCGCAAACACGGCAAGGAGAAGCGACGAGTGTGGCGCAAGCTCCACTTGGCGGTGGATGCCACAACCCATGCGGTCATCGCTGCCGAAGTCAGCCTGGAGACGGTGGCGGATAACGAGGTGTTACCGACGTTGCTCAACCCCTTACGACGCAAGATAAAACAGGTCAGCGCCGATGGTGCGTATGACACCAAGGCCTGTCATGCGCTACTGAAGAAAAAGGGGGCGAAAGCCACCATACCGCCGAGAAAAAATGCGGCACCGTGGGAGGAAGGCCATCCCCGCAACGAGGCGGTGACGGCGCTCAAGGCCGGTGAACTGAAGCAATGGAAGAAAGACTCCGGCTATCACCAGCGCTCGATAGCCGAGACCGCCATGTACCGGTTCAAGCAACTCATCGGGCCAACGCTGAGCCTGCGGAACTACAACGCCCAGGTGGGCGAAATCCTGGCTGGCGTGAAGGTGATGAACAAGCTGATAGGGCTTGGTATGCCTGTTCGCCAGCCAGTGAATTGAGTGGTATCAACGGGTTGGGGAACGGCCATCCAGCGACGGATTTGGTCAACAACGCCGATAACACCTCGAAATCGGAGTTTATATGGCTTCGTGGGGGAGTTATGTGTTTGAGCTTTGTCGCATTAACGCGAATCAGGGGTTGACGGCAGAAATGGACTGGAATTACACTTCTTAGAGTCGGCGTTGCCGGAAAATTCTGATTGGATTAGTTGTTCGGGGTGCGAAAACAGTCGTAGTTCGGGGGAAAAACCGAATTTTGACCCGAAACCGCAAAAAACCCGAAATGACAGTTCCTATCAAATACTTAACTTGTAGGTTCTTTCAAATGGATAAGAATGATGTTGTTAAGAAGATACTTGAATCAAAAAAGTACGAAAACCTTGATTCAGATATTGTTGAAAAGGTTGTTTCCATTTCTGAGAAGAAATATAAATTAAAGGAAGTTGAGAATTATTCTAAAAAGAAATTGCATCAAATATGGGGGTCTTACTATTCTGCCTATCCTAATTGGGATAAATTATTAAAAAAGTACAATCAGGGGCAGTTATCAATAGAAGATTTACTAAAGATTCATTCTTCGACGAATGAAAGAGTCGCAACATTAAATGACTTTTACACTTATGTATTTGGAAATATCAAACATGTCTCATCTATTTTAGATTTTGGTTGTGGCTTCAATCCATTAGCTTTATACCAATGGAATGAAAATGAAAAAATAATATATCATGCATACGATATTGATAGAGCTGAGATAGCTTTTTTGAGTAGCATTATTGGGAAGTTAAAGACGACGATAAAGTATAGGTTTTTGAATAAAGAGAGTGATGTCTACAAAGGTACTTATGATGTAGTATTCCTTTTAAAGATGCTTCCTGTGCTAAAACAGCAAGATGTAAATATCTTGGATTTCCTACAGCTTTTTCATACTCAAAACTTTGTAATATCTTTTCCAATAAAGTCTTTATCTGGAAAGGAGAAGGGAATGGAAGAGAATTACCAGCTATGGTTTGAATCTTTTACAAAAGGTTGGATAAAAATCCTTGATTCGAAGGTTATAGGGAATGAGTTAGTATATATTACTAGTGGATTTCAGAAATAACTCCGCCTCCAAGGCACTCATTTTCTTGGAAAAGTACTAAACTCTGTCCAACGGCTGGAGCCCATTGTGGTGCAGAAAATTCAAATATATATCCATTTTCATTCTGGGTTACTTTTACTGGTGTATCCTGACTTCTATAACGGATAGATGCTGTATAGTTATTATTAAGTAATGAAGTTTCGTTTATCAAGTGCAATTCTGAAACACTTACTATGTTTTTCCAAAGTTTTGGATTATCTTTTCCTTGGACAACATAGAGGATATTTTGAGGAAAAGATAGGTTTCAACTACAGTTTAGAAGGTTAAAAACAAATGCATGCATGGCTCAAAAGCAATCTAGGGAAGGTGCGAATAAGCGGGGAAATTCTTCTCGGCTGACTCAGTCATTTCATTTTTTCCTGTTTGAGCCGTTTTTTCTCCCGTAAATGCACTGTATACCGATATGGGCAGGGCGAAGCGCTAAAGTACAACAATCTTATTGTTAGCTATTGTCTTGGCGTTCCAGAAAATCTTTAAACTCAATAGTATAAAGCCGTAACAGCACCATGGTTAACGCAAAAATAATTGGCCCATAAATCAAACCAATTAAACCAAAGAGTTGCAAACCACCTGAGGTATCCCCAGAAATTCTGTAGTTAAAATAAAATGTTAGTTGATTGGGGAACATTCATGGCGGTTCCTGATCTGATCATTCGCCAAAACTCCCACACCGCGGATGCTCACCATGAATGTAAAAGCTATGCTCGCTGATTTCCTCACCTTTGTCACGCCAAAATCAATGCATAAAGCCCGATTTTCGGTTTTGCTAGATGCGGTAACCGCCCTGGCAAAGGATGCGTGTTGCACCGTTACTGCGATTGGCCGGGCGATGCCTGGCTCTTCAGATAAGGTCAGTATCAAACGGGCAGATCGTCTACTCAATAATCCTAACCTGCAACGAGAGCTGCCATTGATTTATGCTGCGCTGACGGCTTCTATTGTTGGCCATAAAACTAAGCCGATGATTTTGGTTGACTGGAGCAATGCCGATACTGCCAAGCGACACTTTATCCTGCGTGCCAGCATTGCCGCTGACGGTAGAGCGTTGACTCTGCTACAGAAGATTGCCGCCGCAGAAGATTATACCTGCCCACACCTACACGGGGCGTTTTTAAAGCAGCTTAAAGCCATGCTACCCAAGGACTGTAAGCCCGTAATTGTCACTGACGCGGGGTTTAAAGTTCCATGGCTGAAACAAGTGCGTAAGCTGGGATGGCATTATGTAGCTAGAGTTCGAGGCAATGTGAAGCTTAAATTGGCAGAGCAGGACAAGTTTATCAGTGTTAATCAGCTTTATCGGCAAGCGAAGAAGGATCCAAAAAGTGTAGGAAAAATCATGCTTGCCCAAACACAACACTATGAAACGCAGGCCGTCCTGGTTGGCAAAGGTTATAAGCTATTGAAACGCGATAAAAATAAGACGTATAAGGAACCATGGTTGTTGGTGTCATCCTTAGCTGACTGCCATGGGTATGCGGATAAAATTGCTAAGTGCTACAGTAGCCGAATGCAAATTGAAGAAAGCTTCCGTGATCAGAAAAGTCACCGCTATGGCCTGGGTAGCGATTTGCATGGTACCAAGAAGAAATCTCGCTTAGAGATACTGCTACTACTGGCCGCATTGGTTAATTGGTTTCATTACCTGCTAGGTAGCGCAGCGGAGAAAGCGGGTTTGCACCTGCGTTATCAAGCTAACACCGTTAAAAATAGGCGGGTATTGGCCCTGAATTTCCTTGGGATATTACTTTGCAAAGAACCCAAACAGCGAATACGCAGGCAATATTATCAGCAGGGACTTAAACAAATACTACAGTGGGTGGTTCAGTGGGACTGGGCAGTAATCAAACAGGCTGATAGCTGATTGTATGAATGGAAATTTTGTGGGGATCCCTCAGGTTGTCTAGACTTCTTTTAACAGTAAAGTTATCATAAAACTGAATTTTATTTTTTAGGTAAGTTTATGCATTCTATCCGCATTCGTTAAGACACAACTATTTGCATAGTGACACTATTTTATAATGGTGGGCTTTTGTTGTGTCTTTAAGAATATATGCGGATATATAAAGTAAAAGTATGCTTAATTTATAAGTATGCTTTTAGTGCATAGTTTCCAGTTATAACTTAATTGACTAGCTATTTGTCCACCCTGTGGATGAATAGCTTTTTTTTTGGGAGGACACTGTGATGCTAGCTTTTGTTTTCACCTAAATCCTGTTTGCTGCATAAAAAATTTCAAGAGCTAAACAGGAGTAAATAAAAATGAGTTTAATTATTAAAGCGAGAAACATACGCTTGGATTATGCTGGGCGTGATGTTTTGGATATTGATGAATTGGAAATTCACTCTTATGACCGTATTGGTCTTGTGGGTGATAACGGAGCAGGAAAGAGTAGTTTACTCAAAGTACTTAATGGCGAAATTGTTTTAGCCGAAGCGACATTACAGCGTTTTGGTGATTTTGCACATATCAGCCAACTGGGCGGAATCGAAATAGAAACGGTCGAAGACCGGGCAATGTTATCTCGCCTTGGTGTTTCCAATGTACAAAACGACACAATGAGTGGCGGAGAGGAAACTCGTGCAAAAATTGCTGCCGCATTTTCCCAACAAGTACATGGCATTCTAGCGGATGAACCAACCAGCCACCTTGATCTCAATGGAATAGATCTACTTATTGGTCAACTTAAAGCATTTGATGGAGCATTACTTGTTATCAGTCATGACCGATATTTTCTTGATATGGTTGTAGACAAGATATGGGAGTTAAAAGACGGTAAAATTACGGAATATTGGGGTGGTTACTCGGATTACTTGCGTCAAAAAGAAGAAGAGCGACAACACCAAGCCGTAGAATATGAGCTGATGATGAAGGAACGGGAGCGATTAGAATCTGCTGTGCAAGAAAAACGCCAGCAAGCTAATCGATTAGACAATAAGAAAAAAGGAGAAAAATCCAAAAACTCTACCGAAAGTGCTGGACGACTTGGGCATGCAAAAATGACTGGCACCAAGCAAAGAAAACTGTATCAGGCAGCTAAGAGTATGGAAAAGCGTTTGGCTGCATTAGAAGATATTCAAGCACCAGAGCATTTGCGTTCTATTCGTTTTCGTCAAAGTTCAGCCCTAGAACTGCACAATAAGTTCCCGATTACGGCAGATGGTCTGAGCTTAAAATTTGGTAGCCGTACTATCTTTGATGACGCTAACTTTATAATACCGCTTGGCGCTAAAGTCGCTATAACTGGATCGAATGGAACAGGGAAAACGTCCTTGTTAAAAATGATATCAGAACGTGCTGATGGATTAACCATATCTCCAAAAGCTGAAATTGGCTACTTTACACAAACAGGATATAAATTTAACACGCATAAATCTGTGCTCTCCTTTATGCAGGAAGAGTGCGAGTACACAGTTGCGGAAATTCGTGCAGTATTGGCTTCAATGGGGATCGGAGCGAATGATATTCAAAAAAACTTATCCGACTTATCGGGAGGTGAAATCATCAAACTGCTTTTATCCAAAATGCTTTTAGGAAAATATAATATTTTGCTTATGGATGAACCAGGAAACTATCTTGACCTAAAAAGTATTGCCGCATTAGAAACAATGATGAAGTCCTATGCAGGAACTATTATCTTCGTATCTCATGACAAGCAATTGGTCGATAATATTGCTGACATTATCTACGAGATCAAAGACCACAAAATCATCAAGACTTTTGAGAGAGATTGTTAATGATAGCCAATCTAATCCGAACATTAATTATTGAACTCTTTAAAGGAAATTAAAAATGACAATTCAAGATATTCAATCACTTGCTGAAGCACACGGCTTGTTGCTTACGGACAAAATGAATTTCAATGAAATGGGCATTGATTTTAAGGTCGTTTTTGCTCTTGATACAAAGGGGCAACAATGGTTGCTGCGTATTCCTCGTCGTGATGGCATGAGGGAACAAATCAAGAAAGAAAAACGCATTTTAGAATTGGTAAAAAAACATCTTTCTGTAGAGGTTCCTGATTGGAGAATTTCATCTACAGAATTAGTGGCTTATCCCATACTTAAAGATAATCCTGTTTTAAATTTGGATGCTGAAACCTATGAAATAATTTGGAATATGGACAAAGATAGCCCGAAATACATAACATCTTTGGCAAAAACCTTATTTGAAATCCATAGTATTCCTGAAAAAGAAGTTCGGGAAAATGATTTGAAAATTATGAAACCTTCAGATTTAAGACCTGAAATAGCAAACAATTTGCAGTTAGTAAAATCTGAAATTGGTATAAGTGAGCAATTGGAAACCCGCTACAGAAAATGGTTGGATAATGATGTTCTATGGGCAGATTTCACCCAATTTATACATGGCGATTTATATGCTGGGCATGTACTAGCTTCAAAGGATGGAGCTGTTTCAGGCGTTATTGATTGGTCAACAGCCCATATAGATGACCCAGCGATTGATTTTGCTGGGCATGTAACTTTGTTTGGAGAAGAAAGCCTCAAAACTCTAATCATCGAGTATGAAAAACTAGGGGGTAAAGTTTGGAATAAACTATATGAACAGACTTTAGAAAGAGCAGCGGCCTCTCCTTTGATGTATGGTTTATTTGCCTTAGAAACTCAAAATGAAAGCCTTATCGTTGGAGCAAAAGCTCAGTTGGGAGTTATATAATTTAAAAATATGATTGCTGAGAACTGCCTTGTTTTGAAACTTGGTTGGCTTTAATTAGTTTTTAGTATTCTTTATAGAAAATGCCTCGATCAAGGGGCATTTCTAACAATCATTTAACATAAAATTTCTTATACGAAATGCTTGATATTTCTCTTTAAATATCATTATATTAACGTAAGCCGTTCTGGAGTATAGGGCACCAGAACGGCTTTTTATTGATTATTCATGTTCCACGATCACTAATTGAGCGATGTTCCACGGTTTTATTCAGTTTTAATAAACATCATCCGGTTTTTTGAGGAGTCATTATTTCAAGTGCTTGCACTGAAATTGGCTCTTCAAAAAACTGGAGTCTTGGCTAACCATATGGAAGGAAAAAGCGGCTTAGGAAGCCTCTCTTCTTCTGTTCTGGTTCAACATGCTCCGGGATAGGAATACGCTTATTGTCTTGCTGAGGAGTAGTCAATTCGTCATAGTTCGTTGCTAGTTCCGACCGAGGATCCGTTGCTATATCCTGTTTAAAGCTCTGATCGGTAAAGGTAGTCATATTGGCTTTTGGTGCTTCTAGTAAGCGCTGCATAGCTTCAATCTGTTCTTGATAAAACGATTCACGTTCTAAAGATTGATTTTCTCTCTGTATTGCCTGATTTAATTGTTTTTCCAGTATGTCAACTTGACGTTTTAGTAAGTCAACTTCTGTCAAGTTTTGACTGTTAATTGATTGACTTTGATTGACTGTATCCTCTTTTTTTTGTGGTTCCCCAAAAACTCTTAGGGCCTCTGAAAAGTCAATTAATCCATCAGATCCTTTAGATAAATTTCCTTTGTTTATATGTGCATATATGGCTTGTCTTGAATATCCATAAAGCTTAGCTAACTCTGAAACTGACAGTTTTTTCATTATGTAAACCAGTTTTCAACTTGTGTTAATACCTGACTGTTAACTTAACAATTTCAATTAACAATGTCATTGAAATCCTAATTTTCTGAGTAAAGGAAGTAATTCCTTAAATTTCTCTGCATCTTGCAGCATGGCAGCTATACGTACAGCAAACTGCTGATAGCTTTCTGTGCCTTGTGAATATTTACTCATCTCAGGAAGCTCTGAGAGCTTGTTGGCGAATAGATGGCGTTGTTTATCTGTTATTTTTGAAAAGAGGTCTAATGTATTCGGATCTCTTTTAGATTCGACTGAATGCGTGGCTGATTTTTTCTGTTTAAAGCTAAATGAAAAACCAGTAATAGATCTACCTGTTTTATGCTGTTCAACTTTGACAATAATATCGGTATGTTCATTTACTTGTTTTAATGCAATGTCTAAAACATATTTTTTAAAATCATACATTCGTTTGTATTCAGTCTCGAGTACACCTATTTTTTGTCTAAAATCATACATAGTTATGAGAGGCGTTTTTCCAGTACTACGCCATGCAATCAATATTTCATATAAACGAACAGCATAAGCACTTGTTAAATTACTTATTTGTTGTATTTCATACTTTGTAAATTGTTCTTCTAACCTAGTAATTAAAGGCACAATAGCAGGGGCAAAAATAAGTCTAACGACAGCTTCATTATCAATATAAGCCACCTCGCTCACCCATCTTGATTTGTGATTAATAGTGTTACCTTTTTCACTAAGACTCTGATAACTGAATTGTCTTGCAAACAAGTCATCGCAAGCATCTTTTAACGCCTGATAAGCCGTATTTCGATGTACACGGCACTGTTGCAAATAGTCGGTGGTGATAAACTTATCATCCCCTTTTGCTGATGGAGCTGCACATGAACCCATTCAAAGGCCGGCATTTTCAGCGTGACATCATTCTGTGGGCCGTACGCTGGTACTGCAAATACGGCATCAGTTACCGTGAGCTGCAGGAGATGCTGGCTGAACGCGGAGTGAATGTCGATCACTCCACGATTTACCGCTGGGTTCAGCGTTATGCGCCTGAAATGGAAAAACGGCTGCGCTGGTACTGGCGTAACCCTTCCGATCTTTGCCCGTGGCACATGGATGAAACCTACGTGAAGGTCAATGGCCGCTGGGCGTATCTGTACCGGGCCGTCGACAGCCGGGGCCGCACTGTCGATTTTTATCTCTCCTCCCGTCGTAACAGCAAAGCTGCATACCGGTTTCTGGGTAAAATCCTCAACAACGTGAAGAAGTGGCAGATCCCGCGATTCATCAACACGGATAAAGCGCCCGCCTATGGTCGCGCGCTTGCTCTGCTCAAACGCGAAGGCCGGTGCCCGTCTGACGTTGAACACCGACAGATTAAGTACCGGAACAACGTGATTGAATGCGATCATGGCAAACTGAAACGGATAATCAACGCCACGCTGGGATTTAAATCCATGAAGACGGCTTACGCCACCATCAAAGGTATTGAGGTGATGCGTGCACTACGCAAAGGCCAGGCCTCAGCATTTTATTATGGTGATCCCCTGGGCGAAATGCGCCTGGTAAGCAGAGTTTTTGAAATGTAAGGCCTTTGAATAAGACAAAAGGCTGCCTCATCGCTAACTTTGCAACAGTGCCGAAAAAACGGCTCCGCTCGCTGAAGGATCTGGATAAATCTGCATTGGCGCTCGCCAGCGCATGTTCGTACCTGCTGAAAGAAGAAACACCGGACGAATCGATTCGTGCTGAGGTGTTCAGCTACATCCCAAGGCAAAAGCTGGCTGAAATCATCACGCTTGTCCGTGAAATTGCCCGGCCCTCAGACGATAATTTTCATGAAGAAATGGTGGAGCAGTACGGGCGCGTTCGTCGTTTCCTGCCCCATCTGCTGAATACCGTTAAATTTTCATCCGCACCTGCCGGGGTTACCACTCTGAATGCCTGTGACTACCTCAGCCGGGAGTTCAGCTCACGGCGGCAGTTTTTTGACGACGCACCAACGGAAATTATCAGTCGGTCATGGAAACGGCTGGTGATTAACAAGGAAAAACATATCACCCGCAGGGGATACACGCTCTGCTTTCTCAGTAAACTGCAGGATAGTCTGAGGCGGAGGGATGTCTACGTTACCGGCAGTAACCGGTGGGGAGATCCTCGTGCAAGATTACTACAGGGTGCTGACTGGCAGGCAAACCGGATTAAGGTTTATCGTTCTTTGGGGCACCCGACAGACCCGCAGGAAGCAATAAAATCTCTGGGTCATCAGCTTGATAGTCGTTACAGACAGGTTGCTGCACGTCTTTGCGAAAATGAGGCTGTCGAACTCGATGTTTCTGGCCCGAAGCCCCGGTTGACAATTTCTCCCCTCGCCAGTCTTGATGAGCCGGACAGTCTGAAACGACTGAGCAAAATGATCAGTGATCTACTCCCTCCGGTGGATTTAACGGAGTTGCTGCTCGAAATTAACGCCCATACCGGATTTGCTGATGAGTTTTTCCATGCTAGTGAAGCCAGTGCCAGAGTTGATGATCTGCCCGTCAGCATCAGCGCCGTGCTGATGGCTGAAGCCTGCAATATCGGTCTGGAACCACTGATCAGATCAAATGTTCCTGCACTGACCCGACACCGGCTGAACTGGACAAAAGCGAACTATCTGCGGGCTGAAACTATCACCAGCGCTAATGCCAGACTGGTTGATTTTCAGGCAACGCTGCCACTGGCACAGATATGGGGTGGAGGAGAAGTGGCATCTGCAGATGGAATGCGCTTTGTTACGCCAGTCAGAACAATCAATGCCGGACCGAACCGCAAATACTTTGGTAATAACAGAGGGATCACCTGGTACAACTTTGTGTCCGATCAGTATTCCGGCTTTCATGGCATCGTTATACCGGGGACGCTGAGGGACTCTATCTTTGTGCTGGAAGGTCTTCTGGAACAGGAGACCGGGCTGAATCCAACCGAAATTATGACCGATACAGCAGGTGCCAGCGAACTTGTCTTTGGCCTTTTCTGGCTGCTGGGATACCAGTTTTCTCCACGCCTGGCTGATGCCGGTGCTTCGGTTTTCTGGCGAATGGACCATGATGCCGACTATGGCGTGCTGAATGATATTGCCAGAGGGCAATCAGATCCCCGAAAAATAGTCCTTCAGTGGGACGAAATGATCCGGACCGCTGGCTCCCTGAAGCTGGGCAAAGTACAGGTTTCAGTGCTGGTCCGTTCATTGCTGAAAAGTGAACGTCCTTCCGGACTGACTCAGGCAATCATTGAAGTGGGGCGCATCAACAAAACGCTGTATCTGCTTAATTATATTGATGATGAAGATTACCGCCGGCGCATTCTGACCCAGCTTAATCGGGGAGAAAGTCGCCATGCCGTTGCCAGAGCCATCTGTCACGGTCAAAAAGGTGAGATAAGAAAACGATATACCGACGGTCAGGAAGATCAACTGGGCACACTGGGGCTGGTCACTAACGCCGTCGTGTTATGGAACACTATTTATATGCAGGCAGCCCTGGATCATCTCCGGGCGCAGGGTGAAACACTGAATGATGAAGATATCGCACGCCTCTCCCCGCTTTGCCACGGACATATCAATATGCTCGGCCATTATTCCTTCACGCTGGCAGAACTGGTGACCAAAGGACATCTGAGACCATTAAAAGAGGCGTCAGAGGCAGAAAACGTTGCTTAACGTGAGTTTTCGTTCCACTGAGCGTCAGACCCCTTATTTGAGTAAATGCGATTTCTGCCAGAAGGGCGGCACAAAAAAACCCGACTGGTGAGATCGGGTTTTTATGTTTTGCCCCGGATGGAGGCGGGAACACCTAAACAATTGACGGTTAAATATTACGCCATGAGTGCAGTAAATGCAAACCACCCGGAATAGGGTATACTGCGCGGGTCAATCTGTTGACGTTCTTCTCCAGCCCCCGCTTACGCGGCGTGAACGGATTAAAGCCCTGGTTGAAAAACAGGTGGTGCTGTTTCAATGCCCTGGCTGGAGTGGGAACATCTAAACAATTGACGTGAGGTAGCCGCTGTGACAGGCAATGTAAGGGCGATCAGCGGTGTTCCTGCTCTGTATGGAGCAAACGGATGATTAACTTGTTAATCGTCGTTCTGCGGGCTGTTGTTGCAGTGTCTAACGCTGTGATAGCGGTCCTGGAGCTGATCCGGCAGTATTTTGACTGACCGGAAACGTAACTAAAGGCGGGGGGACCACTCCCCGCCTTTTAACACAAACCTTCAGTTTACAGTCTGTTTAGCGGCCGACACCCACTTATACAGACACCCAACCGACAGGTTCAGATCAGCAGCAATTGCCTTAACTTTTTCCCCCGTTACTTTTCTGGCCTCCATCCTTTTCACGGCTTCAGCCCTGAGCGCTTCTGGTACCACTTTCACTACTGGCGAGTGCTTCCAGATCTGATGTGTCTGCGCTACGTTTCGCGCAGCCACTTTATGCAGCCTGGTGCTGGTTGCACGTTCCGGGGCGTGCTTCCTTCCTTCAGCCATGAGCGCGAGCTGTTCATCGGGATTAATCTCGCCTCGCCGTATGCGGTTCAATACATTCTCTCTGCACTGACGGGAATGGCTGACGCTGGCAAGGGGGGTGTGTAACGGAATAGCCCAGCGTTCGCGGTATTCCCTGGCGTTCATCTGATGGGTTTTGTTCAGGTGCGGAGCCAGGAACGAGAAGTATTTTCCACACTCCAGGCATTGAATTTTTTCCGTTAATTCTTCTTTATCAGCCATCGTTTGGCCTCCTGATTAACAACGCCGGCAAACGCCGGCGTTCAGGGTTACATCTCGATCATCGGAAACAGATCGTCTTCCTGGTGGTAAAGCACGTCGTCTGTGTCCGTCCCATCAAGCCAGTCAGCGAACAGTTCAAACAGGCACACCGACATTTCCTCCGGTGAAATTGCGCCACACTGCAGCTCGTAGAAGACCTCAATTTTTTCCAGCAGGCTGTTGGCCGCTTTGTCGTAGCCGAACAGCTTGATCGGCGGGAAGTGCATTGCATCCGGGTTCGTTTCCGCCAGTTCATCATCCTTACGTTCCGGATAGATGCTGTACAGCGTCGCCGGCGATGGCGGTAATACCTCGATAAAGCGGTTTATCCGCATCGGCAGTTCGCTGGAAAACTTCTCATTGTCCGGAATGTAAAACGCTGCGCTGCGTACCAGGGCATCCTGGAAAGAAATTACCCCCTGACCTTCGGTCTGCTTACGCAGCTCACGAATGTTCACGCGGTCCTTTTCACGGATTTGGTACAGATCCCCTTCCCGGACCGTTTTGGAAAACGTGCCGTGTTCGGCTTCCTGCCCGGAGAGCTCTGAATAATAATCCTGGCCGACGGTTTCGCGCAGTATTTCAAAGGTTTTCCGGTCTTCAATCGACTCAAAATATTTCACGCGGGTGTTGGCGATCAGCGAATCCACCTCGCCGTTCGCGCCGCGGGCGAGCGACGGGTGATCCTGGGAGGAAAATACGCCCATTTTTTCCAGTGAACGCATCTGCGCACTCAGCGTATCCATACCGCTGGTGAAATACTGGCCCAGCTCGTCATAAATCAGCCCGTATGGCGCCTGATTATTCAGCGCGTGAGTGAGCAGGACTTCCTCTTTTTTCCCTTCCAGCTGGTAGCCCAGGTCCTTACTGATGGTCATTCGCTGCAGCGTCACATATAAACGGCCAAGCGTGGCCGCTTCACCGCGTGACAGCTCCAGCGACGGGATCATGACGATGAGAATGCGGTCATTGTGGAAAATATCGTCCATCCGGATATCGCCGCTGTCTTCCGGAAAAACATGGCCATAAGTTTCATTGAACAGGGAGAGCGTCTTCAGGAACTGACGGCTCATGTAGTTATGCTGTTCGAAGGCGCGGGCTTCCCACGTTTCCGGGTATTCCGCGTTGGCCAGCAGGAAGCCTGGTGTATTTTCCAGATAACTTTCCAGCGCGGCGTAACCCTCGCTGTGCCAGCCGTTTTTCTTTGCCTCAACGTACAGCGCGGCCATTGCCGGCAGCGACATGTTTTTCTGAATAGTGCGCTGTGACAAAAGCAGTTCGCCGCGGGCGCGCTTATAACACAGGGCATTGATCAGCGCCGACATCATGGCTTTTGCCGTATCCTGCCACTGTGCCGAATCTCCGCCCACCTGGGGGAGCATGGATTCCATCAACTGGATGATGAAGGTCGGCGGGGCAACGCTGAAGAGGTTGACTGAGTTGGATTGCGCGGGGATGCTTTCCTGCTTCACCAGGTTCACGAACCTGTCAATACTGCCGGTCAGCAGGTTGAGGACGTAATAATCATCCTCACGGCCGAAACGGCGCGCCAGCGACCAGGTGGCGAAGGCCAGCTTGTTATCTGCTTTACCGTCTGAGAGGCAGTAGCCACGGCACCACAGCAGGAAGTTAACGATAAACCCATAGAAGGTTTCGGTTTTACCCGACCCGGTGGTACCAAAAAATACCATGTGGCGCAGCAGGTCCGTCATGTTCAGCCACAGCTCGCGGCCGAACAGGCGTCCCCGCTCATACCCGACATATAAAATTCCCTTCGCTTTCTTTCGCTCCCGGACCTTATGCGGGATGCGAATGGGCCCCAGACGGTATTCCGCCTGGGTTTCCGTGGTCAGGGTGTCGTCGAACATTTCGCAGTCTTTCGGCATTCGCAGCGGTGGCCGGAATTTACGATCCGTGAATGCCACCATCAGCGGCGGAAGGATGAGGATGCTCAGCAGCATGGTAAAGGGGAGAAACAGACCCAGCACGGTCAGTATGGCCAGCAGGCCAAACTGTACGTTCGGAGTGAGGAACCACTCCATGAACGAACCATCTGGGCGGATGACTTTTTTACTGTCTACAGATTCCTGTTGCATAGCGGCTCCGGGTTATTCTCCTATTGCCTGCTGCAGGCGGGCATCGTCTTTGACGACGGAAACCGGGATCACATCACCCGAATCGGCAACGATGGACGGGGTGCCGATAAACCCGAATTTCGCAAATGCCATATTGTTCGCGTCAACCAGGCGGGCGCCGGTGGTATCCGGGGCTGTTTTCGGATCGTCAATTTTCGGGTTCATGGTGGTGTATCCCATGTTAATCGTGTCTTCCCAGCTTTTCAGTCGGGTATCTTTCCCGGTATCGAGTACAGGAGCGGCGCGGACCATCGAGCGCAGGTCGCCATAAACGGACACGGGGAAAATCTCGACGTTATAGCGTTTGCTCAGTTCCTGCAGCCGGGGTTCCAGCGCGCGGCAGTGCGGGCACATCGGATCGGAAAACACATACAGGGTGTGTTTATGCCCGGTTGAAAGCGAGATCGTAAAGCGTCCGCTGGTGACGGCATCTTTCAGTGACAGCAAGTCGTTATCAGCCAGTTTTTTAGGGGCTTCAGGTGCTGCCTGAACCTGCAGCTGCTCCGGCGCAGTGACAGGCTGCTGCAGACCCGGCGCGGGAGCATACGAGTTTGCCTGCAGTGGCTGTGCCGGCTGATGCATATTCATCAACGCGCCGTTGATGGAGACGATAAAGCCCAGCGCGGCGACTGGCCAGAAGATAAAGTTAGACAGCCGGCGCACGGCATTGAGTCCGCGCTGCTGTTTCAGCTTTTTACGGATATTGTTCAGCGCCTCGATGGCCTGATATTCGTTTTCAAAGCGGAACAGCTGCACCGCTTCACCAGAAAACGTATTGTGCGTCAGGATGTGGCCGCTGCCGGCATCATGGCCAAGTCCAAAATGACAGGCTGACAGGGGGAAGGAGTGCAGGGCTTGTTCCTGGTAGCTTCCGTCAGCGGAAAGATAAAGTGTGTTGCGATCGGTTTTTACGGTGAGTTTCATACTTCCTCGCTTAGAGTTCCAGGTGATCGGGACGGGTTGCCGGCTGAGGTTTAGCCGGCGTCGGTTCATCGTCTGTCAGTCGCAGACTGTTGTTCGGGGTGTCGTGCGGAGCTGCAGGCGGCGTAGCCGGCTCGTCTTCCGCTTCAGCGTCAGATTCAAATGCAAATGGCGGTATAACGTCTTCCTGCCAGTGAGCGACCGGAATGGCGGGATCGCGGCGGTCAATATGGCGGTAATGGAGCAGATCCAGCTCAAGGCCCAGCACGGCCGCCCGCACGGTTGGCGGGAATTTCGCCGCCTTTTCTTCATCGAGCGTCAGCCGGTAACTTTCGCACTGACTCCAGGCAATAACGCCACCTCCTTCAATGAAGAACTTCCCGCGGCCGGCGCTTGAAAGTGCATACCATAACGTGCGGTCCACGCCTTTCAGCCACCGGAAATTTGCGGATGGCAGCTGCAGGTCATCATCGAACAGCGCGTAGAGTAGCGAACGGGAGCTGCGGCGCCCCTTTGCAAATTCTCTGAACGCTTCGCACTGGCTGGCGACGGTCCAGAGCCCGGCGGCCAGCGAATAATCAGGGAAGCCGTCTTTAGTCCGCAGGCAGGAACGGTTGAGATCGTCGAGAATGGATTTAGCCGTTGGCCGGTCGCCCATAAACCGCAGATGTACAAACGAGGCTGCGAGTGCTTTTTCCCAGGGTGCCAGGGAAAGGGCCGCCCCTTCGGGAGCCAGGTTTACCTGTGACAGGAATACCTTATGTGCGGCTTTTTTACGGAGGCGGCGTTTAGCGGTATCAATCAGGTTATGTTCCTGGGCAAACTCAACGGGTGACTGCGCGCTGCGTGCTTCTTCCGGATCTTCATTCAGCAGCAGCTGATCGAGGTGGCCAAACCGGGCGAGGATATGGGCTATCCCCGGATAGTTTTTTACCATCACCCAGGGCAGGTTCCGGATGGTCAGTTTACGGGTCAGACGGTAGTAAGGATTGCGCGAGATAACCCAGACGAACAACCCGATGATTAAAATGAACAGGGGAAAGAGCACGCTGGCCGTGTCGTTCATCACGCTGATAAAGTCCCACAGCGAAACCTGGTGATTATACCGCGCCGCCGACAGCAGCATGTCCCGGCGCTCGGTCGCATTACCCGGTGTAATGGCGTCCGGCAGTACACCGTAGATCCAGTAAAGCAGGCGACAGGCTCCGTAAATCACATAATCACGAAAGCCAAACCACATCACTGTGATCATGATGAGAAGGGCCCCGATAATCATCAGGCCATCATCCCCTCCCCCTTTCCGTTGTGGCTGGTTTTGCATCAGAACCTCAGAGAATTTTGGTAAACCTTCCCGATATACCAGGCCTTACGCGCCGGCGTATTGGAGTGATAGCGGCCGACACCCTGCCAGAAATCCCCCCCTTCGAGAATGATGTTGTATTTGAGGATGTAGGCACTGGCCATTGCAGAGGCGCAAAAGTCGTGCTGCAGCTGCTCCGCTCTCACACCAAAATCAGCCGCCAGCTTATTCGCCCAGATGGTGTTTATCTGGAATGCGCCGTAATCGTAAGTACCGTTTTTGTTTTTATTTTTCATTCCCGGTTTCCCGCCTTCAGTCAGCCACAAGGCGAGGAATCCACGGAGAGGAATGTGATAAATCTGTGCTGCTTCAACCATGCAGGTTGGCAGCGGGATTGAGGGCGGGGCATCAACCATAACAATCTCCTAATGATTTCTATTTCGAGTAAAAAATATACCATCAAAAGGAGATTTTTTTAAATCATTTTGGTGCGCATAATTGAGAGGGTGTCAGAGGAATTTTATTTGCCTTCGACAGAGACAATGTTGCCCTCATTCGCATTTTCCCATGTCGGGATTTCGCCACTCAGCGTGCAGCGAAGCGTCTCTTTTCCGACGGTAAGCCGTGCGCCACTGCTGTAGTAATGACTTTCATACAGGCAGGCGGTTTTCTTTTGTTCCGGGGTCAGTGTAAGACTGGCATTCTGATCCTTTGCCAGCAGTTGTACAAGATGTTGGTTTGTCTGTACCTGTTCACCCAGAATGCTGCTGAGCAACGAATCGGTTTTCGGCGCGGATACACTCTGAGCAAAGGCACTGCAACTGATTACGGATGCGGTCAGAATGAGAGCAATCTTCGTGTTGGATTTCATTTCACTTTCTCCATTAAAAAAATCGGTAATCATTTTCTGGATCATTTAAATTAGGTCTGAAAACCGGCCTGAGTGTCAAGCCGATTCTGTTTAAAAATTAACAGGGGATAAAATGATTCAGTCACGTAATAAATATCTGCAATTTATGCTGGTTCTGCTGGCAGCCTGGGCCATAGCCTGGGGGGCCCTGTTTGTCATGGGGCAGACCGTTCTGCTCTATGGGCTGGGGAAAAATACGCTGTTCTTCATTCATGGTGCTGTTCTGGTGTACCTGCTGTGTGTGTTCCTGGTTTACCGCCGCTGGGTCGCACCGCTACCGGTTGTTGGCCAGCTGCGTAACGTTGGCGCACCGTGGCTGGTCGGTGCGATGGCCGTGGTGTATGTCGGAGAATTTCTGCTGGGTAAAGTGCTGGACCTGCCCGCTGAGCCGTTTATGACGAAACTTTTTGCCGATAAATCCATACCCGACGTGATCCTGACGTTGCTGGCCATCTTTATCCTTGCACCGCTGAATGAGGAAACGCTGTTCCGGGGGATCATGCTGAACGTCTTCCGTTCACGGTACCGCTGGACGATGTGGCTGGGGGCGCTGATAACGTCATTGCTGTTCGTCGCCGCGCACAGCCAGTATCAGAACCTGCTGACCCTGGCAGAACTGTTCCTGGTGGGGTTGATTACATCAGCTGCCCGGATCAGAAGCGGCGGCCTGCTGCTGCCGGTATTGCTGCATATGGAAGCAACCGCGCTGGGTTTACTGTTTGGCTGAAAGTTATATTTTTATTAAACATTGCGCGTTAAAGCCTGGTATGTTTTTTTAGTGGATGTTATATTTAAATATAACTTTTATGGAGGTGAACAATGCATACCACCCGACTGAAGAAGGTTGGCGGCTCAGTTATGCTGACCGTTCCACCGGCACTGCTGAATGCGCTGTCGCTGGGTACAGATAATGAAGTTGGCATGGTCATTGATAATGGCCGGCTGATTGTGGAGCCGCACAGACGCCCGCAGTATTCACTGGCTGAGCTACTAGCGCAGTGCGATCCGAATGCTGAAATCTCGGCTGAAGAACGTGAATGGCTGGATGCGCCGGTGGCTGGTCAGGAGGAAATCTGACATGGAAAGAGGGGAAATCTGGCTTGTCTCGCTTGACCCTACCGCAGGTCATGAGCAGCAGGGAACGCGGCCGGTGCTGATTGTCACGCCGGCTGCTTTTAACCGCGTGACCCGTCTGCCTGTTGTTGTGCCCGTGACCAGCGGAGGCAATTTTGCCCGCACTGCTGGCTTTGCGGTGTCGCTGGACGGCGCCGGCATACGTACCACCGGCGTTGTGCGTTGCGATCAACCCCGGACGATCGATATGAAAGCCCGCGGCGGCAAACGACTCGAACGGGTGCCAGAGGCTATCATGGATGACGTTCTTGGTCGTCTGGCCACGATTCTGACTTGACCCATTGTTTCGACAGAGAACCATCATGATGAAATCAGGAAATTTGATAAGGTATTTGTGGTTTTTTATCTGCGTTGTCACATGCCTGGTGATGGCGTATTTATGCAGCATGGTTAATCCATATGATGACAGAACTTTGTCCTCCGCCTTTACCAGCTTTCTGAGGCCAATCGGGGCCGGGTTTGGTACGGCGATTGTCCTTATCCTGATCACTAGCATTGCGCGAGAGCTGCGGTGTTTCTGCAATAAATAAAAGCGTGCCGGCCCGATATTTATGCCGGCATTGCCTGTTTCCTGAAGTCTGCAATATACTGTATATAAAAACAGTTATTGGAGGCTAGATTATGGCGCTGGATCTCGTTTATCCCCGGCCTTCAGTGGAAGGCGCCGCACTTCCTTTTTTTGCCGAACCCGTTGCGGCCGGCTTTCCCAGTCCGGCCGCAGGCTATGAGGCAAATGAACTTAACCTGCATGATTACTGCGTGCGGCGTCCGGCCGCAACGTACTTCTTGCGTGTGTCCGGAGATTCTATGCGTGATGCCCGCATTCATGATGGCGATGTGCTGGTCGTCGATCGGGCAGAAGAGCCCCGGCACGGCAGCATCGTGATTGCCAGCATCGATAATGAATTTACGGTCAAGCAGCTGCAGCTCCGCCCTTACCCCTGCCTGATGCCGCTGAATCCGGCTTTTCCGCCAATCAGGTTTGATCCGGAGGCGCTGCAGATATGGGGTGTGGTTACGTTCACTGTTATGAGTCACCGCCCGTGTACGCCTTAATCGACGTCAATTCGATGTACTGCAGCTGCGAAGAGGCGTTCCGCCCTGATTTGCGGGGGCGCCCTGTGGTCGTCCTCAGCAACAACGACGGGGCGCTTGTTGCGGTCAATCGCGCGGCGAAAGCGCTGGGAGTGCGCCGCGGGGAACCCTATTTCCGCTGCCGTCGCCTGCTGGAACAGCATAACGTCGCCGTATTCAGTTCCAACTACACCCTTTACGCCTCATTCTCCGCCAGATTTGCAACCGTAGTGGAAAGTCTGGCGCCGCGGACGTTTGTTTACTCAATTGATGAGCTCTTTGCGGATGCGTCTCACATGGAGGGCGTGATGTCGCCGCAGGCGTTTGGCCAGCTTTTGCGGGCTGAAGTGCTGCGCCAGACAACGCTCACCTGTGGAGTGGGCGTCGCGCCAACGAAGACGCTGGCCAAGCTGTGCAACCACGCCGCAAAGACGTGGCCTGCCACCGGGGGGGTTGTGGCGCTCAGTGATCCTGTGAGACTGAAAAGGCTGATGAGCCTGGTGTCGGCCGGCGATGTGTGGGGGGTTGGCCATCGTACCGAAAAAGGGCTGGCGACAATGGGGATCAAAACGGCGCTGGCGCTCGCAGAGATGGATATCCGACTTGCACGCCGGCTGTACGGTGTGACGCTGGAACGGACCATCCGTGAGCTGCGTGGCGAGGCCTGCTTTGCCCTGGAAGAAGGTACCGGCGCGAAACAGCAGCTTGTTGTATCCCGCTCGTTTGGATCGCGGGTCACGCAACTGGCGCAGATGCAGCAGGCGGTGACTAAATATGCCACACGGGCAGGGGAAAAGTTGCGCCAGGAAAACCGTCTGGCGAAGGTGGTAACGGTCTTTATCCGCAGCAGTGCTTATGACGCCGGCGGTGTGCCCTACAGTAACCAGGCTACGGAAGTGCTTTCCGTGCCAAGCCAGGATACCCGCGACATCATCGCCGCGGCGCAGCTGGGGCTGTCGCGTATCTGGCGTGAGGGTGTGCGGTATGCAAAAGCCGGCGTGATGCTCAGCGATCTGCAGGGACATGAAACCCAGCTGGATCTGTTTGCGCCGGCTGCAGTGCGGCCGGGCAGCGAAAAACTGATGGCCACCATCGACAAAATAAACAGGGAAGGAAGGTCAAGGGTCTTCTTCGCCGGGGAAGGTATTGATCCGGAATATGCCATGCGCCGTGAAATGTTGTCTCCGGCCTACACCACGCAGTGGAAGGATATTCCCGCGGCGTTTATGCGATAACAGCGATGTGCAGGCCAGTCTGTCAGCCCTGCAGCCGTTCCTGCTCCTGCAGCAATGCCAGATGGTATGCGGCAATGGCGTTCACCACCCCGGCCGTCATCCGTGCATCGGCGATTGCCGAGTGTGCCTCCCCTTCCCAGGCCAATGCTGCCTGACTGGCCGCGCTGGCCAGCGAAATGGTGCCATAGCGATTGGTGGCCCCAAAATACCCTGCTGCCAGCTCCATCGCGCAATATACTGTCAGTTCTCCCAGCCAGTCGGCCGGATCGCCATGTGCGGCGGCCGTCTGTTTCAGAATGCGGGTATCAAAGGGGGCGTTAAAGATAATCACTGGCCGGTCCCCGATGGCGTGTCGCAGCTGCAGCGCCACATCTGGCCAGGATGGTGCGCCGCTGAGTGCCGGCTCATCGATACCATGCACGGCGGCGGCCTGCGCCTCGATGGCGACCGTCGGCTTCAGGCGGGTTTCAAATATCACCCGGCCGGCCGCATCGGTCAGGCCGATTTCCAGCGCTTCTGCGGTATTACCCAGCCCCGTCGTTTCGGTATCCAGAAAGAGCGGCGCCAGACTCAGCCAGTCGTGTGCCCGCCGTGCCATCCGGCCACTGGTGCTGTTAAGCCGGGACAGGACGGAAAGACGCAGGCCGGCCTGCTGCTGCTTCTCGGTCGGCGGCCGTTTTTCCCGCATCGGAACACAGTCTGCAATGCGGTATACGGCGTACTTGCCGCCATAGGCGCTTTTGTACCATTTCACCGGCTCAGCACCGGGAGCCGGCTTCATTCTGAATTCATCGCGCAGGCGCCCTTTCGTGAAGCACCGATCGCCGGCTATCGCCTCTGCGCGTCGTGTGGCCAGCTCATCATTCTTCATGGTTATTCCATCTCCGTCAGGCGTTTGTGATAAACCTCTCTGGCGATCTCCAGGCCTGCCTCTGTCAGCCCAAACGCGAGCGTCAGTGACTGATTATCCCGGTATTTGCTGAGCAGGCCGTGACGGTTCAGCGTATGGCAGGAGCGACGAAAATTGGTATCGGCAACGGGCTGGAGGCGTCCCTTATTGAGGATGCTGAAAAGCTGCATCGCCGGGAACGGGCCCGCCAGCTGACGTTCTGCCAGACCATACAGAACAAACAATACGTCTTTTTGCACACCGGAGAGCCGCATCGAGGGGGCTTTACTTTGCATCTTATTCATGTGTCACGTCATTAAGGAATTAATGACAAAGTAACCTAATTGATGTGAGACATCAATAATATTGTGTTCATAACGGGAAATCAGGAGTCCGAAAAAGAAAATGCCGCTCTTGACGGCGGCTTGTTTTCCCTGGTGTCGGGAGAATTATGGTTTCTGGTCTGGGTCAATGCGCAGGGCGCTGTCTGTGAGCAAATCCAGTGCTGCCGTCAGATGCTGACTCCGCCCGCCGTGATAATCCGGCCACGGAAGAAAGGGTTTTGACGTATCAGACATGAACATGATACCGGTCGGGCAGCGCCACTCCGTGGGGGTTCCCTTGTTGTAATGAACCAGCAGTACTGAACGGTCACACTGCACGTCATTACTGTCATCGTTGTTCAGTACAAAAGTGGCCACGATGCCGGCATCGGGCCTGGACACAAAAAGCAGGCTGTTGGCAAAAATAACGGCAATCACCACTGAGGCAATGGCCGCACCGGTATACCAGAAACGGCCGTTTTTCCAGGCCCGATAGCCATACAGAATGCACAGCAGAATGGCGGCAGCGATACCTGCCCACTGCGCACCGACTGACAGGCGGGAGAGTGCATCCATCGATAACGGCCGGCTCAGCGCATAAAATGTGACAAGGAAAGGTGAAGCCAGCGCCAGCGTCAGCAGAACGAAAACGAGGGGTAAGAAGCGGTTGCCGGTATAGCTCCCATTGCCAAGCGCCGTCATCGTGCGGATCATCTCACTGAACGCCATGATCATCATAAAGCAGCATAAAGCCATGTATAACATTAAAACATCCCCAAACTGTCCGCGTGATATGGCCGGATTTTCGGCCTGTTCCACATAGTCCCGACCCCTTATCGGGGTGCATAGCCCTCTTCAGCCAGTGCTTTCATGATCTGGTTGATTCCATCCATCATCAGATATGCCTCAATATCTGACGTCGCCAGGCCGCGGCAGTCACTGAATCCCAGCCGCTTAACCAGTTGCGCCAGAGCCTGCGCTTCTCTGTGTGTCAGCTGTATATTCACTTCAACGGGTTTTTCGTGGCGAATTTCATCTTTCATGGTCAGAGTCCTTTTTTGATGTTTCGTGAAATGTACCAGGCTTCTTTTGCCTGAGCTACAGCCCAGATCCAGACGAGAGTTGACACAATGCACAGCCCCGTCATGTTCCAGAAATGACCTGTCGTATATTCATGGCCATGAAGCAGGAGGCCGGCGCCGGCCGCCAGGCTCATGACCAGGAAAAGGACGGCTGCGCCGGCGTGATAAATGATGCTGAACATGTAAAACCCCCTTCTGGCGACGGTAGCGCCAGTCTCTGTCTGTATTAAATGGTCGCCGCCTGCCGGGCGTCTGCCTGCATCATGGCGTCAATCAGGGCGCCGGCGCAGGCAATATTCAGGCACGTCATGTTCGATTTCAGGGTCGCCATCATGTCCGCGCGGCTTCTTTTCAGAAACGGCTGCAGCGGACCACGATAGCCCTGTGAGGTCACGATAATCAGCTGAGTGGCCGCATCATGCAGTGCCGACACGCCGGCCAGAATATCCTGCTCAGCCGCGCTGATATACACGGGTGAACCGGCGATCACAAAGCGATCGTCCGGGCAGCGTTGCATCAGCTCAGCCAGGGAGGCGCAGCGGCCCGCCAGCGGGGGCCGTGCCGTCAGTGAGCCCCAGACGGTCGCCGGCGCGAAGGGCATGGCGTGAAACGTTGCCTCATACGCGACCGCCGGATCGGTATGGTGGCGCAGCCCCAGACCGGCCGACATGGCCCACAGCTCGATGCCCGGCCACCGCGCCGCGATACCGCGGGCACGCAGCCAGTGTGCGCCCCGGTAAAGCTCTCCCGTTTCCAGCACCCTGCCAGGACGGCGGGCAGCCTGGGCGATCAGCCTGTACCAGCCGTCAAAGGCGTCATCAAGGGAAGCGTCGCCCGGAAAAACGGTATCCTCCACGCTGCCCGCCTTGCGCCGGGTACAGGTGGTGATGAGGTGAAGACGTTTGTTCATTCAGTGCCTCCCGGCTCTGGTGCGTCTGTGCCTGCCGCGCGCGGTTCGCCGGGCCGCCGGGCACGAATATCGGGCAGACCCCGGCAGGCATCGTTCCAGTGCGTGCCCCGATCGGGGTTATTGGCCAGCTTACTGATCCAGGTTTCTGACACATTCCAGCGGCGGGCCAGCTCCTTCTGCTTCCAGCCTTTCGCCCTGAGCAGCGCCCGCCACTCCTGCGGGGAAAGCGGCGCCGCCGTGATGCCGGCCGCATGACAGGTCGTTTTCATCGCGTATGCTCCCGGCCCTAATCCTGCCCCGGCCGTGCCGGCTGGATTTGACGCAGTATTGTTGTTGCCTGCCATCCCGTAAACCCGAAGGTATCGGCCAGTTCGCCGGGCAGTGACGCGGCCAGGCGCGGCAGTTCGTCCGGGGATTCATTGTGAAAGACAAAACTGACCCCCTCATCCCTGATGCGCGACATCAACATTGCAATAAGCCGGTGCGGTCCCTCATGGCTGGCGTATTCCGTGACCTTTTCAGTAAACCGCCGGGGATTGCTGCAGCTGATACCCCGGTCGGCCAGGAACGCCAGAAAGCGCTGCAGGAAACCGGGGAGATCCCTGGCGGTCAGGGCGGGTTTCAGCACCGCTTCTGCCTGGGCCTGTGTGAAGCCAAACGCCGCCGCCAGCTCAGGGGAAAAGTCCGGCGTGTCAGCGCTGGCCTCAAAAATGACGCCATCGTTTATGGCCTGCTGCATGTCCGGGGGCATATTCCCGATCATATTTTCACGCACGCCCCATGCACGGCCGGCGCTTTCGTTCAGTCTCTGCGGATCGCTGCAGCTGACGCCCCGCTCCGCCAGGAACGTCAGGAAACGCTGCAGGACGGCGGCGCCGATCTCGCCGGAGACGGGCGCTTCTCCGGAGGGATAGAAGACCCTGACGTTGGTGTTATCCAGTAAGGCCTGTTCAGCGCCGGCGTCGGACCCGGTGCTTTTTCCGCTCCGCCAGACCGTATTATTTCGACTGACGATGGCCGGATCGACATGTTCGCTGTCCACGATGCTGTTAATGAACGTCACTGACTGTTCTTCGCTGAAATCAAAGTCGTGCTGTAACAGGGACAGCAGCCTGTCATGCCAGTCATCTTTCACGCGATTGGCGGCATTAACCATGAACGTGACGTTCAGTACACCGGCCAGTAAACAGGCAGCCTGGTCGGCCACATACAGGCTGAAGTATTCCAGCACCGCCTGTTCAAATGCAGCGGGATCGCAGCAGACCACTTCTGCAGATCCCAGCGACTGCAGAAACCGCCGGGTGTTTTCGGTCACAGCGTCGGCGGGATTGAGGGCGATGGCGCGGCCGCGCTGTGACTGGATGTCAAATGTGACGATACGCTCCGTGACGGGCATCCGGCCGTGATCGGCGATGAAGCGGTAAAGCTGCTCCACTGCTTCCGTGGCGGTCATGCCCATTGCCTCCAGACGCAGTTCGGCGCGTTTCTTCAGCTGCTCATCGAGACGCACGGTCAGCTGGGCGTTTTTGGCCCGCTTTTTACGTTCAAAAAAACCGGTCATGCTCCTTCCTTTTTGTACAGTCATTTGGCTTTACATAATGTACAGCCATTTGTACCGCACTTTTGCGCGTGGGACCACATTTTTTCACCGTTGCGGTTTAGCGGTATTCTCCGCAGCGCCGCCACTTATCCACCGTTTCTGTGGATAACGCTATATGTAGTGGCTCCGTCAGCTGGAAACGGCACAAGATATGGTGTCCGCGCCGGCAGCCGCGCGGCCGCTCCCCTGCCTTCCTTTCCCTGTTGATTTCACTTTTTGCGGTATTTACGTTTTTTCCGCAACGACGGCACCGGCGAAAAGGTATTTTCCGGTGGTTGCGGGCGCAAAAGTCACAGGGTGAAAAGATAAGGGCGCGAAGCATTCCGCAATATAAACCGCGTGACAGTCACGCCAGGTGATGGCTACCCGCGGGCGATTCTGTCGATTTAGCTTTTAGTGCTAAATCTAAATATTTATAATTTACGCATGAAACCTAATTTATTAGAGTGTGGTTATTCAGTAAACAACAGCAAACGGAGTGAACGGGATGGAATATGAAGCGTATAAGGTTCGCGGCTACGGCTTCGGACTGAAAAAAGAGATCACCGGCGTGCTGGGGCGTTACCCCACCCTGGAAGAGGCGCAGAAGGTCGCGGATGACTACACGCAGGCCTGCCTGCCGGATAACCTGCCGGACAGCTACGATATGGGCATGGTCCGGCCGGTCGCTGCCGGCGAACCTGCCGCCCTCGATCCGGACGTGTTTCGCGGTCCGGGCTCGCCGTTCATGATCGAGGCCGGCCAGCTAAGCACAGGTCACACCGTATGCCTGGGCAAAGCGGCGGATGGAAAACGGTTATATGTCGGCGGGGAGCATTCCGGTGGCCAGTGAACAATGTTTAACAGAGAGGGGGTTATGATGCGTCAGGGGGTGATTTCCGCCGTTATTTTTTTACTGCTGGCATTGCTGGTCATGATCTACATGCCGGAGGGATATGCAGCGATTAGCTGGGCCATAGGCGCGGTTGTGGTTGTGACGCTGATTTATATTCGTGCCCGTAAAGGAGAGGATTGATGGCCACCAAGCATATTAATGACGAGCTCTGGCATCGTATTGAAGTTCTGACCGTCCGGGCAAATGCCAGGCAAAACCTGATCCGCCCGGTCAAAGAAGCGGACGTGCTTCATCTGGTTCTGCAGCGTGGCCTGGAGCTGCTTACAGACGACGATCTGCTGCAGCTGGGCAAGTACCGCCGGCCCATAGGATTTGTGCTGCGTCGGCCGGGCATGGAGATGCTGAAGCTGGACACACTGAGTATGGCTGACGCTGCTACTATCCTCATGCGCAGCGGACCGGCAACGCTGTGCATCTGGAGTCGTGACGATATCCTGCGGCAGGCCAGTGAAGCGGTGATCCGCGAACGGCTACCGGAAACGGCCCTGCTGTCGGAGGGGGATGACCGGGCCCGGTTCCAGACGCTGCTGCCTGGCGTCTGGAATGCCGCGAACCGGGGCGAAACGGCCGTGATTTCCCTGCGTGCTGACAATGCGGATCTCGCTATTGCACGCATCACTGACCTGATGTGCGAATCCCTGCTGGGTTATAAGGGGCAGCGGGCATACCGGGCAGGTGAAAACGAACAGGGAGAAGAGTCATGAACATGCGAGGCATTCTTTTTGTACTACTTCTGGGAGGTCCGGAGCAAAAACGTGCAGCAGCTGGACAGTCGTGCTGAGCTGACCGGAGATGAGATCAGTGCAATTCAGAAACTGGCCGCGGACAGTTCTCGGACCGACATTTGATGAAATGAATAAGGATATACAAAAGGAGCCCAACTGGTGAGGAAGGGCTCCTTTTAATTACTAGACGTTTTTACTACTTAACTTTCTGTCGGAGTAAACGGAAAATTAATTTGTTAATCACTGTCAGTATAAGTACCCGATAAACGTGGTGCAACTCCGTATCAGAAATTACCGCCAGTGCTTGAATCCAGCGCCCTGAACAGGGCTTCATGAGCGGCATCCAGAAGGCGTCCAGGCAGAAGGACATCATTCACGCGGTAACTCTGGCACTGTTGCAAAGTTAGCGATGAGGCAGCCTTTTGTCTTATTCAAAGGCCTTACATTTCAAAAACTCTGCTTACCAGGCGCATTTCGCCCAGGGGATCACCATAATAAAATGCTGAGGCCTGGCCTTTGCGTAGTGCACGCATCACCTCAATACCTTTGATGGTGGCGTAAGCCGTCTTCATGGATTTAAATCCCAGCGTGGCGCCGATTATCCGTTTCAGTTTGCCATGATCGCATTCAATCACGTTGTTCCGGTACTTAATCTGTCGGTGTTCAACGTCAGACGGGCACCGGCCTTCGCGTTTGAGCAGAGCAAGCGCGCGACCATAGGCGGGCGCTTTATCCGTGTTGATGAATCGCGGGATCTGCCACTTCTTCACGTTGTTGAGGATTTTACCCAGAAACCGGTATGCAGCTTTGCTGTTACGACGGGAGGAGAGATAAAAATCGACAGTGCGGCCCCGGCTGTCGACGGCCCGGTACAGATACGCCCAGCGGCCATTGACCTTCACGTAGGTTTCATCCATGTGCCACGGGCAAAGATCGGAAGGGTTACGCCAGTACCAGCGCAGCCGTTTTTCCATTTCAGGCGCATAACGCTGAACCCAGCGGTAAATCGTGGAGTGATCGACATTCACTCCGCGTTCAGCCAGCATCTCCTGCAGCTCACGGTAACTGATGCCGTATTTGCAGTACCAGCGTACGGCCCACAGAATGATGTCACGCTGAAAATGCCGGCCTTTGAATGGGTTCATGTGCAGCTCCATCAGCAAAAGGGGATGATAAGTTTATCACCACCGACTATTTGCAACAGTGCCGTTTACTCATATATACTTTAGATTGATTTAAAACTTCATTTTTAATTTAAAAGGATCTAGGTGAAGATCCTTTTTGATAATCTCATGACCAAAATCCCTTAACGTGAGTTTTCGTTCCACTGAGCGTCAGACCCCGTATAGTGTTTTGCAGTTTAGAGGAGATATCGCGATGCATACGCGGAAGGCAATAACGGAGGCGCTTCAAAAACTCGGAGTCCAAACCGGTGACCTCTTGATGGTGCATGCCTCACTTAAAGCGATTGGTCCGGTCGAAGGAGGAGCGGAGACGGTCGTTGCCGCGTTACGCTCCGCGGTTGGGCCGACTGGCACTGTGATGGGATACGCGTCGTGGGACCGATCACCCTACGAGGAGACTCTGAATGGCGCTCGGCTGGATGACGAAGCCCGCCGTACCTGGCTGCCGTTCGATCCCGCAACAGCCGGGACTTACCGTGGGTTCGGCCTGCTGAATCAATTTCTGGTTCAAGCCCCCGGCGCGCGGCGCAGCGCGCACCCCGATGCATCGATGGTCGCGGTTGGTCCGCTGGCTGAAACGCTGACGGAGCCTCACGAACTCGGTCACGCCTTGGGGGAAGGATCGCCCGTCGAGCGGTTCGTTCGCCTTGGCGGGAAGGCCCTGCTGTTGGGTGCGCCGCTAAACTCCGTTACCGCATTGCACTACGCCGAGGCGGTTGCCGATATCCCCAACAAACGGTGGGTGACGTATGAGATGCCGATGCTTGGAAGAGACGGTGAAGTCGCCTGGAAAACGGCATCGGATTACGATTCAAACGGCATTCTCGATTGCTTTGCTATCGAAGGAAAGCCGGATGCGGTTGAAACTATAGCAAATGCTTACGTGAAGCTCGGTCGCCATCGAGAAGGTGTCGTGGGCTTTGCTCAGTGCTACCTGTTCGACGCGCAGGACATCGTGACGTTCGGCGTCACCTATCTTGAGAAGCATTTCGGAACCACTCCGATCGTGCCTCCGCACGAGGCCGTCGAGCGCTCTTGCGAGCCTTCAGGTTAGAGGCCGTCGACAATGATAATCTGGATCAACGGACCTTTCGGCGCCGGAAAGACGACGCTCGCTAAGCGGCTGCGCGATCGGCGTTCCAAATCGCTGATCTTTGACCCCGAGGAAATCGGGTTCGTGGTGAAAGAAACGGTCCCCATGCCAGCGAGCGGAGACTATCAGGATCTCCCCTTGTGGAGGGGACTTACGATCGCGGCGGTCAGGGAGATTCGAAGGAATTACTCGCAGGACATCATCATCCCAATGACGCTCGTGCACCCGGACTATCTGACTGAGATACTCGACGGGGTAAGGCGGATCGACGATCAGCTGCTGCACATCTTTCTGACGCTCAACGAGGACCTATTGCGTCACCGGATCGCGAACCAGACCATGCATCCTGACCCGAATCGAAATGCGGAGATTCGAGAGTGGCGATTAGCGAATGTCGCCCGATGCTTGGCCGCAAGGGAACGGCTTCCATGCACAACCCGTGTTCTCGATAGTGGTGCACACACCAGCGATGAACTCGCAGCGATGGTGCTCGACGGAATCGATGGGCGCACCTGATCGCCTTCGACGCCTGCGCAAAGCGTAGCGCGAGGGTGGCGGGCTCACGACCAAACGCCCAGAGGTCGATCATCGCAGGGATGTTTGGCTTTGTGGTGCGGACGACGGGACTCGAACCCGTACTCTCACAGAGAAGCAGATTTTCGTACCACCTCGACTTTCGCCGCCGTCTGATGACGTTCGTGGTCTGGACTGTCCCTTCGCCATTGCCCGAAGGCTTTAGGCGCCGCCCGTCCAGTCTCTACACCTTCCCCCGAAGGGGCTTGGCTCGGGATTGGCTTAGGGTATTGCCCGTTAGCGTTCCCCGACTTTGAGCGGTTCTACTCCGCGGATTTCCCCGCGGGCACTCCAATTTTAAAGTCTGCTGCGTCTACCGATTTCGCCACGTCCGCCTTTTTTCGCCGTTCCTAGCGCTCGTGCGATGCACCTATGTTGCACCTAGCGCCGAATCGTTCTTCGTCATCCTGAAAAACCACGTCTCCTAAAGCCTTGCATAGCTTATCTTTTCTCCACCACGAACTTTTTTGTGGGATGGTAGAAAAAAAGACTTTTTAAGTCCGCTGGCTTGCCAGGCCTTGTTAGCTTGTACGGTCATGGTTATCGGGTAAAGAATATTGACGGCATCGCTGGTGTCGGTGGCTGAAAAGCCGGCTCCCATCAGGGCAATAGCCATTTCAGATGCAGGCGTACAGGGCAATGGTCAACAGCTACAGCCTGTCTGACGATTCCGGCGTCATGGCTGCGGCGGCTATCACGCATTTTTTGTTCGGTCAGGCGGTGTTTTCGTACCTCAATGGTTGGAGCGTGTTGATCGGACCTGGTACAGGTTTGGACAGCACGGGCTGCAAATACGCAAGGGATTTAATGGGCCTGGTGGCGTTCACGGCTTTTATCGTG
The DNA here is from genome assembly GCF_058661735.1 of Enterobacter sp. 4974935. Classification (NCBI taxonomy): domain Bacteria; kingdom Pseudomonadati; phylum Pseudomonadota; class Gammaproteobacteria; order Enterobacterales; family Enterobacteriaceae; genus Enterobacter; species Enterobacter sp. 4974935. The sequence continues at coordinate 41,653 of NZ_JBZWGT010000002.1, read as the reverse complement.
ACGTTTCTGTTCAGGGGCTACTCATAATCTCGTGGCTCGGCGGTTCCCGGCACACCATGACAGTAAGGAAGGACCCTGTGTCTCAACTCTCCCAGCTTCGAAGCCCCGCCGCCGTGCAGGCTGCCATCGATGAGTTCGTGCAACTGGGCCGCACGAAATTCCTGGCGCGCCACGGCTACGGCAAGTCCCGCGACTTCCTGGTACGTGATCCGAAGACCGGCACCGATTGCGATTCCAAGGCCATCGCCGGTGTGGCCTTCGGCAAGCAATTTCCCGAGCAGGGCCCGCTCACTGCTGACAGCTTCTCCGGTGGCGAGACGACCGTCGTTCCGGCGCTGACGCGGCTCGGGTTTCGCATCATTCGCATCGGCGAAGACTGGTCCGAAGAAGAGGTCCTGGCCACGGTCGAAGACTATTTCGACATGCTGCGTGCCGAGGCGGCTGGGGAGCCGTACCACAAGTCCGAGCACAACCAGGCACTGCGCCAACTGCTGAACGGTCGCAGCAAGTCTTCAGTCGAGCTCAAGCACCAGAACATTAGCGCCGTACTCGATGCCCTGGGCCTGCCCTATATCAACGGCTACAAGCCACGCGGCAACAGCCAACTGCTGCTGCGTAAATCCGTACACGCCTACGTTCTGGAACATCAGCAGACGGTCGGCGCTCTTGTCGATGCCCTGGAGGAGGTAAAACTTCCGGGTGACAAAACCTACCGAGCGGCTTTGGTAGAACCACCCGCCCGTGAAGTGCTTGTGCGTACCCCGGCATCTCTACGGCAACGCCTACCGCGAAAGTTCGATTATGCCGCTCGCGATGAAGCCAACCGCAAGCTGGGCCGGGCAGGGGAGCAGTGGGTGATTGGCTACGAACAGCAACGCCTGACCGAGCTCGGCCACCCAGAGCTTTTTCAGCGGCTGGATTGGGTGTCCGACACCCAGGGAGACGGTGCGGGGTTCGACATCCTGTCGTTCGAAGAGGACGCCCATGAGCGCTTCATCGAGGTGAAAACCACCAATGGCGGGGTAGGCTCGTCTTTCTTGGTCAGCCACAACGAACTCGAATTCTCCAAGGAGGCGGGCGATCAATTCCATCTGTATCGCGTGTTCCAGTTTCGGGACGGTCCGCGCCTGTTCACGCTACCCGGCGACCTCAGCCAACATGTGCATCTCAAGCCGACGGACTACCGGGCGAGTTTCCGGAGTTTGGTGGGGTAAAGGCAGGGTTCTGTTGAGCCGAATGGCTGTGTGCGGCCGATTCTGTTGAAAAAGTAGCGGCCTCCCCATGCCGTTGGCAAAATTGCTTTGTCAGCGAGCGTGGGGGCGAACAGCATGATGGGACAGTTACCGGGAGGACAGCAGCGCCTGTTCTACTCGTTCAATCTGGAAGATCACGTCCCGGCCCAACATCTCCTGCGCAGCATCGACCAGTGCTTGGATCTCAGTGATCTACGTGCCTACCTGGCAGATTTCTATAGCCCCATCGGGCGTCCCTCGATTGACCCGGAGTTGATGGTGCGCATGCTGGTCGTCGGCTACTGCTATGGCATTCGTTCCGAGCGGCGATTGTGCGAAGAGGTGCACCTGAACCTGGCCTATCGCTGGTTCTGCCGGTTGGGTCTGGAAGACGAAGTCCCCAATCACTCGACCTTCTCGAAGAATCGCCATGGGCGTTTTCGTGACAGCGATCTATTCCGCTGGTTATTCAATGAGGTGCTGCGGCGCTGCATGGCAGCCGGCCTAGTCAAGGGTGAAGGTTTCGCCGTCGACGCCAGCATCATTAAGGCGGATGCCAGCCGGCAACGTGGGGTGGCGGGAGATGAGGTCGATTGGAACGATCCAAAGCTCAGCAGCCGCGCAGTGCGCGAGTACCTCGAAGCCCTTGATGAAGAGGCGCTGGCTGAGGCTCTTCCCAAGAAAATTTCGCTCACTGATCCTCAGTCCCGTTGGACAGCAGCGCCAGGTGGCCCGGCCTTTTTTGCCTACTCCACGAATTACCTGATCGACACTGAGCACGGTGTGATCATGGACGTGGAAGCTACCCCGGCGCACCGTACCGCCGAAGTCGATTCGACTAGGACGATGGTCGAGCGTGTCGAGGCGCAGTTCGATCTCACACCGGAACGCCTTATCGGCGATACCGCTTATGGCACCGCCCCGATGCTGGCCTGGATGGTCGAAGAAAAGGACATCGAACCGCATGTGCCGGTGTGGGACAAGACCGAGCGCAAGGACGACAGCCTCTCCAGTAACGACTTTCACTGGAGTCAGGACGCCAATGAATATCGCTGCCCAGCCGGCAAACCGCTACGCAGTGAATGGCGCGCCTTCACCCAGCAAAGGTCGCGGGTAACTAAGGCCAAAACCGTCATTTACCGCTCCAGCCAAACCGACTGCGCCACCTGCCCGTTGAAAGCGAAATGCTGCCCCAACACGCCGAATCGGAAGATCGTCCGCAGCATCCATGAGGCTGCCCGCGACGTGGCTCGACGCATCGCCAAGACACCGGAGTACCTCGTCTCTCGCTGCGAACGAAAGAAGGTGGAGATGCTTTTCGCCCACCTCAAACGGATCATGAAACTCGACCGTTTACGACTGCGTGGCCTAACGGGTGCCACTGACGAATTCACCTTGGCTGCGATGGTGCAGAACCTGCGCCGCATGGCCAAGCTTTTGCCTCAAGGGCCACCGCTGACGGGATAGGTATGCCTGCTACGAGCAGAAACCCTCAAATTAACCCTTAAACCTGAGCAAGGACGCTCAGTGAAACGCCGGAAGGCAACTTGAAGTGGCTTGCAGCCACTTCGACAGCAGGCACACCTGATCGGCAGGCTGCCGCTAAAGCTACTTTTTCAACAGAATCGGCCGATTTGTGCCGGTCGTCAAGGACCGCTTCGGATCACTCTCAACCGGATCGCGGGCCAGCTGATTTGCTAAAACCCGCGCCAAACTCAACGAAGGATTTCGCATGATCCGTTTTTTTTGGCGATCACGCTCGGCCTGATGGTTGGCTGCTCGTCGAGTTCAAGTTCGATCTGATCAGTGAGCGGTAGCGCAAGTGGATCGCCTCAGCCAAGCAGCGTTGTTGCCGGCGGCCGGAAGAAAGCCTTGAACTAGTAGCGGAAAGGATGAAACTTTATTTTTACGATTCTCAGCATTTTCCAAGGTTGAGCGAAAATTAGGATGATACTTTAATGATTCCGGCCTCCATCCCCACAAAACGCTTGCAGATGGCAGAATTGAAATAAGTCATTGTTTTAAATGGATTTTTGCAGGAATTGCTACGTTGCAGGGTCCTGTAGTTAGGATGACACTTTATTTTCCTCCCACAGGCCTCGTGATACGCCTATTTTTATAGGTTAATGTCATGATAATAATGGTTTCTTAGACGTCAGGTGGCACTTTTCGGGGAAATGTGCGCGGAACCCCTATTTGTTTATTTTTCTAAATACATTCAAATATGTATCCGCTCATGAGACAATAACCCTGGTAAATGCTTCAATAATATTGAAAAAGGAAGAGTATGAGTATTCAACATTTTCGTGTCGCCCTTATTCCCTTTTTTGCGGCATTTTGCCTTCCTGTTTTTGCTCACCCAGAAACGCTGGTGAAAGTAAAAGATGCTGAAGATCAGTTGGGTGCACGAGTGGGTTACATCGAACTGGATCTCAACAGCGGTAAGATCCTTGAGAGTTTTCGCCCCGAAGAACGTTTTCCAATGATGAGCACTTTTAAAGTTCTGCTATGTGGTGCGGTATTATCCCGTGTTGACGCCGGGCAAGAGCAACTCGGTCGCCGCATACACTATTCTCAGAATGACTTGGTTGAGTACTCACCAGTCACAGAAAAGCATCTTACGGATGGCATGACAGTAAGAGAATTATGCAGTGCTGCCATAACCATGAGTGATAACACTGCTGCCAACTTACTTCTGACAACGATCGGAGGACCGAAGGAGCTAACCGCTTTTTTGCACAACATGGGGGATCATGTAACTCGCCTTGATCGTTGGGAACCGGAGCTGAATGAAGCCATACCAAACGACGAGCGTGACACCACGATGCCTGCAGCAATGGCAACAACGTTGCGCAAACTATTAACTGGCGAACTACTTACTCTAGCTTCCCGGCAACAATTAATAGACTGGATGGAGGCGGATAAAGTTGCAGGACCACTTCTGCGCTCGGCCCTTCCGGCTGGCTGGTTTATTGCTGATAAATCTGGAGCCGGTGAGCGTGGGTCTCGCGGTATCATTGCAGCACTGGGGCCAGATGGTAAGCCCTCCCGTATCGTAGTTATCTACACGACGGGGAGTCAGGCAACTATGGATGAACGAAATAGACAGATCGCTGAGATAGGTGCCTCACTGATTAAGCATTGGTAACTGTCAGACCAAGTTTACTCATATATACTTTAGATTGATTTAAAACTTCATTTTTAATTTAAAAGGATCTAGGTGAAGATCCTTTTTGATAATCTCATGACCAAAATCCCTTAACGTGAGTTTTCGTTCCACTGAGCGTCAGACCCCAATAAGCGCCTAAAACGCTCTCTGTGGCCTTCACTGCAAAAAGAGCAACATTCCCCTGTCTTCACCCTGTTTAACGCGCCTGAGAGCGGCTGACGTGGATAACCGCGGCTAAATCGATCCTCTTTTCCCTGTTAATTTTAAAACGGGCAGCTGGCACCGGTGCTGATTGCCTGAAAGGCATTGCACGTCAGTGCAGACGATTATCCTGCCAGACTGCCCTGCAGATGGCTCTGTGGCCACATTACCCCCTGGCTACTGCGAGCGGGCGGTGTGACGTTAGCGGCACACCGGGCGCGTGGGTAGTAGCGTTGACGTCAGGGGGGCGTGTCGCACCCCTGCCGTCTTACGGGGGTGTTCATAGTTACAACATCCATCATGCTTTTTTCTGCCGAGCCGTTGGCTCGGCGGGGAAAAGCACGGTGGGGCAAAGAAGAATCCGGACTGGAGGTTTCTGCTGGCCACCCTGCCCGGCATTTGCCGGGTGCTAACCTGGGAGCATAGCGACCATTCTGGCCGTCGTGCCGCGTAGCGGCGCTGAAAGGCCAGGCATATTCCCATAATCCACAGAAAATTGAGCCTGAATAACAGTGATCTCTTTATTGAATAAAGATCTTTTTAAAGAAGTTAAGAGTGTATTGCAGCTTGTTTTGACCACGATTGCAGGTGACTTTATTTCCTCCTTTGCGGATAACTGTGGATAGTGGTGATTTCGCTGCCGGTTATCCACCGGCGGCGCCAGAACGTCAAAAAATCACGTTGGCCACACGTTAAAACTGGAGGAAATTTGAGCAGGTCGCGCCGGCTGGCCAGCACGAAAACCGCCAGGCGGCGGTAAGAGAATTACAGGGGGAGAAAATCAGTGATAATCAGGGGGACCGGATTCCCTCTCCAGCCCCAGATCGAGCTGATACAGGTGGCTGCGTACTCGCTGGGTAAACTGCTCAGGCGACAGCGCGTGCAGTTCGTCTTTCGGCAGCGTCCGTATCAGATGAACGGACATGGCGTAAGCCCGGTCGTCATAGGGCTGTTCTGCCAGCGCTTTCAGCTTCTTCTCGCGCTTACCCTTCAGGGCGGCTTCACGCCGGCGAACCAGCGTGGCGTGCATCATTTTTTCATACCAGCGCCGGCGCGCGGCTTTAACAGAGATTTCTTCCGCCTGGCCATGTTCATCACGGGTTATCCAGCCTGCAGCTTCAGCGGCCACCTGTTCGGCCTGCTCCGCATACAGCTTATCGAGATCAACACCGATCATCTTCCAGAGGCGTTCCGTCAGCACCACATGCTTGGGGAACCACTTGCGGTTAAACGGGTCCCATGTGACGCCTTCAGGCAGCGCCAGTAACCCGAATTCCATCATGTGCTGCAGCAGCCGGCAAACCCGCGGTACCGTCACTTTCCGGATCACGTTCCCTTCGCTGTCCTTTTCGCTGAGCTGCCACGCCATTTTACTGAGGTTGATAGTGTCAATATGGGTAGCCCGGTCAACGGTGCTGACCAGGAGCGGCACAATCGCATCGAGTAATTTCTCCCGCTCCGGGCGGAAGTCGCGCTGCCGGCCAGCCTGCTCGCGCAGCTGCACGAAGTACGGGTGGCGGCTGATCCGCATACGCAGACTTAACGCGCCCGTTTTGCGATCGCGGCGAACAAGGCGGTTGTAGGCATGGCCAAGCTGGCCAGGGAGCTTTTTGAAATTGTCCGGTCGGTACCAGCTGGGCTCCGGGCAGAGACACGCCGTTGAGTGCGTACCGCGACGACGGCGGGTTTTGCGCACGGGCCTGGTGCCTTCATCGAGAAGCAGCTGCAGGGGCGATTCTTTAGGGGACTGGCTTTCAAGCCAGGAGATGAACTCCGGCGAAAGACCTTCTACTGACTCAATGTCAGAAAGCTGTAGGTATGGATTCTTTTGATTCACCAGCCCCTGCACTTATTGGCCGGGCTGTATTGCAATAGGGTACGCATTTGCTATAATCCTTTCTGCCAGCAAGGCAGTTTGCGCCCCCTGATTTCATCTCTGACCGGCCAAAGTGAGAGGATGAATCAGGGGGTTTTACTTTTTGTGGCTCCTGCCACACCCCAAGCGGTACATCTCCGGGCCGCTCTTCCCGTGCTAAATTCTGTAATAACCCCGTAAGGTTATGTAAACGCCGCTTAACATATCATGCGTTTCTAAGCGGGGCAATACCTGCGAACCCGCTTTTACATAGTAAGATCACTCTTCAGAATCGTCAAATTTCAATCCGTCGTAATAACTTTTGACAAGAAATTCAATGACTTCAGCCTGAGTGAGTTTTTTAACTTTTGTGATCTCTATCAACATTCTTTTTGCATCTTTGGGGAGATAAAGGTTTAACTGGTCGTGTGTTTCCCGGATACGGTTCCGGTACTCTCTCTGGAACTCCGGGTTACTCTTCTGTTCCTGGCGCTCAGTAACTCTGTTCACTACTTCCTCCCACAACATACGACTATAACCACTTGAGTATACACAAAAAACCCGCCATATTCGGCGGGTTAAACTCAATAATTGCTGTTTATGAACCATCCAGCGTCTGTCAGTTTACTCTTCAGATGCTGATAGTTTTCATCCCTATTTTTATGCGTTCTGCAGATGATTTCCATATCCCTGTACGCTTTATTGATATTTGGAGCTGTGATCGTTATCGTCGTAAGCCCCGTATTTCGCAGGTTTATGATTAACTCCCTGCCGACTGACTCCCATGACTCGACTGTTTCGGCTTCAAAAAATAGCCGCTCACGTTTAATACTGGATGTGGCATACAGGGATGCTACTCCTATGATTCCAGTACTGAAGTCAAAGCCGATGTAAGTTCTCCGGGCCAGGTCATAGTGCTCGCAGTCCTTATGAGGCTCGAAGAAACCAGAGTTCTTCATTGAAGCAGTTACTTGGTAGAGCTTGCGGCTCCTGAAGTCCTTTTTCAACATCCAGATCAGCACTGCATCGATCACAAAGATACCGACTGTACTAAACCAGTGCTCCTGAATTGAACCGTCTCTAACCGTCCAGTATAAGCCGCTCAGAAACACGAAAGCGCTAACGAACAGAAAGAGGAATACAAACATCATCCAGAGCCATGATGCGTAGTATCCAAGCCTTTTAGGACGCGCATTGTTACTAATTTTCTTAAAGTCAGTGTTTGATAACGCATTCATATTTAAGCTCCTTTGATGCCGTCCTTGCTCTTATCTACACCTGCGTCAGGATTAAATTGCTTAGGGTTGTTACGGTTCATATTTTTGGCTCCACGACCGAACGCAGCAAAGATGTCATGAACATGGTTCTGCATATCACCCAACACTGAATCGTTCATCTTCTGTCCAATCCAGTTTATAACATAGTTCGGCATCCTCGCAGGAAGTGCAAATACGCGAGCCACCATACCTGTGCAAAGCCTTGCATATAACATCAAAAATCCGATCGATGACAGCAGGCCAGTGAAAGAGTCAGACTGGACCTGTTCCATAGCGAATTTAAACATCATGTTTAACGCTGTTCCCAAAGCTACGATGGCCAGAGAAGCAAAAATAAACCCCATTACCATGAGCATCGGCCGAATCATTACATCGATAAGGAACACATAACCATATGTACTCCGCTCATCATTACTCTGGCCAATGTTGATATGGGTAGCTGCCCACAGGGAAGACGCCAATACACCTGTCATAAGCGTAACCAGCCAATCTGCCATAGCAACAAACCAATAAATCATCGGTATAAACGGCAGCCAGATAGATAGTGCAAGACCGATACCAAAGAGGCTATAAAACAGCGGGTAAACCAAGAACGAAACCGATTCTAATACGCCAGCAATAGCATCTCGAATCCCTGTAAGTTTGTTCATCATTCCCGCAGCAAAACCGGGTAGACTCTTCCCTTCTGAAACCTTCACTGCAACATTGATAGCGGTCCAACTGGCGAGTCCAACCTCAGCTACACCTAACGTGTAATCGCCGATAGCTTTCATTTTGAGTAAAGGGTTGGTCACGTCACTGTAACCATCACCAGTGCCGTAGTTACTCGTTGCAAGCCAGTTTGTAACGTTGAAGTCGAAAATTTTTGTAATAAGGGACGTTCCGTCTCCAGTTGTGGCGGCATTTTCAAGGCTTTTTTGATCAATGTTCCTTGCAAGTGCGTTAGATTCGGTGCCAAGAGGCGGCGTATAATTACTATTTTTCAGTTGAGAATGGTAAGCCTGGAACAAGCCTTTAAAGTAATCGATAGAGCCGATATCGCCATCGTTACTCATTCCTGAAACTACCGGCTTCAGGTTAGCAACATCTTTCATCTCGGTATTCGCAGTAGCTAATGTGTGATAGTACACACCAAGATATAGCCACCCTTTCTCTTTGATATCCGACTCCATTTTTTGAACAATTTCGTCGTCACCGGCTGCTGAATTAGCAGCATGTTGAACCTGAAGCTGGTAATCACGCGCAGCAGTCTGGATCGCGCTTTCAACATCTGGCAGCTCACCGTCCCCGGAACGCATTTTTGCCATATATGCTGCATTAAACTGCTCTGCAGCAGTCTTCATTTTTCCCCACAACGTGTCCGTTGCTTGTTGCTGAACGCTGTAGACGGAATCCGCATAACCGCTAGCGAAGATAGAAGTCCATCCTGCTGGACGTTGTGGCAGCGAAACGGTCCCACATACAGCTGAGCCGTTGTTTACAGATATAGAATATGTGCTGTCACCTGTTTGGTATTGCATTCTGGCGTTATTCTCATAATGTTGGCCAGAAGCCTCCATTTGAGCAATCCCCTGATTTACACCCAAAGCACAAAGGTTTGTTTCAAACATCCCTTTTGCAACAGACGCCATTTCTGGCATAACAGGGGCTATATAGACAGCTTTACCACTCGCTAATTCCGAAGCCGTTTTATCTGCAATAACATTGGCAGATCCTACGCCAATGATTGAACCGCACCATAGAAAAAGCAGCTGCGCCACAGACCAACCGACAACGGTAGGTACAAGCAACAACCACCCAAAAGTCGTTTTAACAATTTTGAATGCGTTATTGCCATCACCCTCAATGAAACTTCCCAACTGACCTGCCTGGTGAAGTTTCTTAATGCTGATTATCCCCATATAGACAAGGGCAAGAATCGCGATAACTTCGTTGACAGTGAAGAAAACGTTATTAAGTAAGCCATCGCCGGAAGGGCTAAACGGATTATTAACTACCTCACCAAAAACGGTATGTAACATTTGACGCGATAGGTCACCTGAACGTTTAGCCGCTTCAGTTATGCCATCAATCCCCAAATCCGCTGAATATGAAGGCGACGCCACAACGAAAAGAGATAGAAGCAACCTTTTTAATTTACTCATGTGGCCCCCGCTCTTGACCAGCCTGCGAAAAATTAAATGTATTACGCACTCCCCCATCATTAAGGAAATAACGTAACGTACCTTGCTCTGCATCAGAGTGAGCCTGGTTTCGTAACTGCCACCCCATGAACTCACATGTGAGAGCCTTAATGAAAGTAAAGATCCCAGCAGCAAACAGGACGCCACAGGTGAGAGTTGCTCTTAACAAGCTCATGTTCGGTGAGCCATTTAGAAGCAATCTGGCATAACCAGACGTTAAAAAAAGCAGAATGAGGACTAATGCAAAAAAACAACAAAGCCAGTATTTCTTGTATAAACTGGCCTTATCCAACAATTCTGATACAGGTCTATTGCTCCGTTTCATAACTTCGGCGAACGGCTGATTTGCATCAGAATCAACAGGTGGACCATCAAGGTTTTTTATTTGCTTCTTAACGAATGAAGCCCGCTGAAAGAGCAGGCTGAATGTTTGCTTTACTGACGCGATAATAAAATATATATCGCTGATGCCAGTAATATAATATATCGTTCGTTTAGCCTTCCCTTCCGGGAGGTCATTGACACCTGTTACAACATCAAGGCCTTTTTTTAATTTCCCTGATTTGGCTGTGTCTTTATCCCCTGTTTTATTTTCGTCGGTCATTTTCTGGATACTCCCGCGTTCACACTCTCCAGCTGTGCTGCCAGCATCGGTTTGTATGTTTGATATGCGTCGTTCGCCAGGATCTGGCCAAGCAGCACATTTTGTTTCTCCAGCTGCTGTTTGGTTTTCAGCACTAACCAGTTGTTCAGATTGGCGATATTGATTTGCTCACGCATCAAATCTTCGGTGTTCTTGTTGGTCAGCGTCGCCTGGTAAGCAGGGTTGCTGTAACGGCGACCTACTTCGAATTCCTCAAACTCTCTGGCAGACATACGGTTAAGCTGTTTCGCCCTGTTACTGGCCGTCGCCTGGAAATAGGATTCGACTTCCGGCACTTTGCGCGCATCTGCAAGCGCGGCATCAGTGGCCGGGTTCGGTTTGGAGTTGGCGATCATTTCCATCTGAGGTTGTGCGGCCGCGTCGGTGAGCGCCTGGTATTGCTGAATCATGCCCAGGTAAATTCGCCCGCTGGCGCCTTTAACTTCCCCACGACTCAGCTGACGACCAGCACTGCGCAACGCGGTATTTTTCATATAGCGCAGCGCCGCATCTGTCTGCTCATCTGTAAACGTCAGATCAGGTGCCTTGCCTTCTTTGCCGGCGCCATAAAGCAACGAGCTCAGCGACGTATCTGCCCGCGGCATGTCAGATACACTTGGGCAGAATGAAGTCCCACCAAATGCAGCATAATCCGAACTGTCGCAGTACTGGCTGTGAACTTCGGCCGTTGAAGATGCATCCACGTCGGTTGCGCGTGCCGGCACTTCAAAAATAGCCTTAACATCTTTCGCAGAACTGGCGCTTCCCAGCGTTCGCTGACCGCCAGCGGCCGCAGAGGATACCCCCGCGGCGCCACCGCCAATAGACTGCGCACAGATATCATCCGGAACACGGTACTTATCCTGTGCCTGCAGCAGCCGGTCATTACGTTTTTGCTCGACTTCGAACTGTCGGTTAGTTTCAGCCACCTGCTGCATTAATGCTGCCTGGCGATCGCCCTGCTGGCTGATTGCCGTACCAATGTTAATCAGCGTGGCCTGGATATTACCTAACAGGCCATTAGCTGTGCTCAACGCCGGCATAACCTGCGTTGAGATGGGAATGCTGCTGTTAACGTTGACCGTATAGGCAAATGCTGACTGTACGCTGAAGGCCAGAATTGAAACGGCCATCACTGACCGTTTTGCTTTTCCGATTTTTATCATCTGAATCCCCTTCTCACATCAGAAATGATTTCTTTAGCGAGCTTCATCGCCATAGTTTGTGATTCTTCTTCAGAATCACGCTCACCACCCTGATTGACCACCATTTCATCAATGATACTTGATGCACTTCCCATAGGGAATCTATTTGCTAATTCTTCCCTTGCTTTTTTCGTTCCCAGCTCTTCATAAAGCACATCTCTGAGCGCTCTATCTTTTGCAGATGAGTTCAAAGCCCAAAGCAGTTTTGGTCCTAATGTGTTTTTCAGAATGTGGCAAATAAGACCACGTTTTGTTTTAAAAATACCGAGGAATGCAGTACCACTTCCGTCCGGATAAACCCCTTGCGGAAGCTGTCTGAAACGACGCAGGATATCGGCCGGGATGTTGATCTCTAATTGCTTCAGATACTCTTCATCCCCTTCCGTCAGGCGCATCATAAACAGGCTGTTCATGGTTTTAAGCACACTCGAAGGCATATGGCTCAGATACTGAGACGAGAAGGCAGTACGGACGTTGAATTTACGATCTTCAAGGTCAGCGGTGTTCAGCGCATTTTGAATAAAGTCGATGCCGGCAAAGTTATGACACTCATCATAAAAGGTATGTTTAACCTCTTCTGAAAGCTCCCTGATGCGCGCCTGGTGATATGCCCTGTACTGCTCCGGTAAAGCAGGAATGAAGGTTTCTGCGGACTGAGGCAGGTAGTAGTTACGCACAGCCATCTGGCGCGCAAAAAGATACATAATGCCGGACTTGAGCTTACCTGCAGGTGTCGTTCTGTCACCGAGGACGTTTTGCATGTCCAGGATCGCAATGCGAGTCTCCGGGCTGAAATCATAAACCGTTATCCCTGAGAAAATGGCATACTCAGCTGCAGCAGCCTGGAAGCAACGTGCAACGAAGCCTACTACAGGCTCACTCCCATTAACTTTTACGTCAGCGTATTGGTTTTTAAATGATTCAGTTTGTAGTTCAGCAATAAAATCGTGAATGGTTGGCACAGCATAACGCTGAGCAACCGTCGCAGCATGAAGATATTTTTTGGCAAACAGCTTATCAACGACTTCCCACCATGTAGCTCTTTCAAACCAGTCTTCACCAAGCTCTTTATCCAGACCTGATTCTTTCAGAGCTTCATTAATCACCGGGTCGTTATACTTAAACAAGTTAGCACTTGAATGCGCTTTTGCTTTGTATACGTTTGATACAACCTTACTGACGATTTGGCCAACGCTCATTGCATCTGGCGGCTGGCCAATTGCCGGATCAATACAGAATGCGTTAAGCATCTGCTTTAAGAATACTTCCTCAAACTGCGTCAGATACCTTGAACCTAACTGCGTATCGCAGATGTTAATACAGTGCGATTCGTCATTGTTCAGGGTGATACTGGCAATCTGGTGACGTTTCTCTGACGGCAGCTCAGCGCTAATCAGATCGGCGATACCTTTTGCACTGTAGCCCTTATCAATGATGGTCAGATAAGGCAGTTTTTTATCAGCCCGGTAAATCGAACTCAGGTTAAGGCGGTTGGCCAGCACGCTTTTACCGGAACCAGGAACACCGGTGATGACATCGGTAAATTTCTCCTGCAGGGGACTGGCGATTTGATAGGGGAACAGCTTGCCATCGAGCGTGATGAAGTTGATATTGCCTTTACCATGCCAGGGACTGGCCGGACGTTCAAAAGGTAACATCCGCAAGCCTTCACTCAACGGCGGATAATGCAATGAGCCAGGTGTGGCCGTCGTCAGCCCCGGAACGGATGCAATCAGTGCGCTACCTGGATTGCCATATGTCTTGGACACACCTGATACACCCCAGCCTTCAATCGCCTTAGTTAAAGCCGCCAGGTTGCGTTTGGCTTCATCCTTAGTGTCGCCCCAGGTGGCAAAGTTGATGGCCATGATAGCCGTTGGATCGGTTTCGCTCTGGGCCCGGACATAATCCATATCACGCGCGATATTACCGAGTGAGGGAATGAAACGAAGGAAAGATATGATTACTGATGGCCAGAACAGTGCTTTTTTGCCCCCGCCTATAAAGTCATATTTTATCCGGTACGGGATTTTCCGGTTAATCGCGTTGAATAACTGCTTAAATTTGACAGGGTGAAGTGGTGGTAACTCAAGGGCAACAGAGCCGTAATACTTACCATCACAGTAAATCAGGCCACCATCTTCTTCCAGTTCCCCTTCCATGATCTGGATATTCAGCCGCGGCGGCAGCACGGAGTCGATATTGTCTTTCCGTGGGGCGCCATAAATTCGCAGATTTTGGTCAAACGGCGTGCGAGGGTACCAGTTTTCTGATGTTGAATTCCGGAACAGCATCTGACGCATCATTGCGCCAGCGTGTTTGACATCGAGGACATCAACCAGAAGCCCCATTCCTGATTCATCATCCCCCTGAAGCATACCAATCAGGCGCCACAGCATCGCGTCATGCGTGATCTTCAAACCTTCAAGCTGAAATTCGATTGGGTTCTGACTGAAGCGCGTCTGCGGGATATCCTTCAGTACGCCGGCAGCTTTTGCCTGTTCGTTTTTAAGTTCATCCTTCGCAATCATCCCCTTCGAGGTATACAGCACGATGTAAGCGCGTTCACGGCTGTAATGAGCGGCGATTTTTTTTGCGTCATCGGCGATCAGGTCTTTAATGTCTATCTGCAGACGCTCTATTGCTGCTACCTGCGGTTTATAAACATTATTCAGCTCTTCCTGGTTCTTGGTAAAGTCGCGTTCGAACACCACAGACAACTTATGGCCGCTGTTAATAAAGGAATTCGACAAGGAGTTTGATAGGTGCATGATGAAGTCATTAAACGACTTCTCGTCAAACGATGATTTAGCGCCCTGAACCTCAATAACGGTAAGAAAATCGTTGTTCTTAGTGGTCAGAATGTACGGAGCCCTGATTTCAGGATGCTCAACGCGATCCTGCGACGTAAGCCCTACAACCGTTGTCAAATCACAGTATTTTAACGAGTCATTTGATGTCAGATTGCGTGAGATACCTTCGATCACATCCTCAAAGAAAGAAATCATTTAAAACCTCTCTTACCCTTGTAAATTTCATTCCAGTCACTTACATCCGGCAATTCGTCTGACTCTGCAACAGAAGCGACAAACTCATCGTCAAAATTCATGGGAAGTAACTGATGGTGTTTTTTTATCAGGTGCAGTAAATCGTATCCATCATCACTGCCGGTTTCGTTTAGAACTACGTCAGTTGTGCTGAGCAATATCTGTTTAAGTTTCTTCGCCTTTTCACGGTAAGAATCGTCCGTTGACTTTTCCGCCTTTGCAATTGAACGAAACAGCAGGCTGTAGAGTTTTCGGTTTGTATTTCTCTTCAGCAGAAGTCCGGTTTGAGTCTCTAGTTTCATTTTCTCCGGATGTTCGAGCGACAGGCATACAGAGCAAAGCATTCTCTCTTTCTGTCCATCTTCTGCGAGGGAGAAAACATCTTTGCTCTTTATCCCGCACACATGGCATCTGGCAGGTTGTTCATTCCTGGTGAGCTTAAAATCTTTCATGAGGGAACTCCGGTATTGGCCCCGCAAGGCGGGGCCGAAGGGACATTACAGGGTTGCGTCAACGCCAACAGTTGAACCAACAGAAGAGATCCATGCGGTCAGGCCGACCAGGCAGGCACCAACAACCATTGACCAGAAGATGAAGCTGCCACTGATATCTTTCCCGCGTTTGTTTTTAAGGAAAAGAGAAACAAGCCCGACAATAAAGAACACAACACCAATGACTTTACCGCCGGTAATCAGACCAGGCTGGGTACTGGCAAGACCTTCCGTGAAGGTATTGATTTTCTCCCAGACAGTCGTTTCAGCCGCAGCCTCTTTGCTCAGTAATGCCAGCGGCAATACCACTAACGATTTTGCCACCGTTCCGCGCAGCTGATACGCTGCGATGGATGCAGATAATGCCTTGTCTTTGATAAGTTTAACAATTTTCATAAAGTATCCTTTTTGATTACCAGTGAATGTTTAATGTGCTCTGCAACGCATCGAGCGTTTGTGTATCGAACATCAGAAGTAGTCCACATACAATTTTCACAATGGATGCCCCTCTCGTACCCGAAGCTGACAGCTCCGTATGGCCCTCAAGGTAAGAGTCTTTCAACCCCTTTATACCCCTGTAAAAAAAGTATGCGCCGAGAATTCTAACAATCCCCAGCACTGCGTTGACTGCTGCGGCTCCCATGCCAAACGTAGATTCGCTCGCATAACTGACGGGTCCGAAGCTAACATCGCCAAATCCTAAAGTGGCACCGCCTGAGTTCATCTGTGCCTTCAACGTGATGAGGCATACACAGAAGATGATACCGGCAAAAATTCTGCCAACTTCCACACCTTTTGTTGAATGCCTGGCCTGCTTCCGCAGGCTCATCAGATATCCAATAACACCAATGATCCCAACGACTGCAGCGACACCTATGATTAGCCTTGTCAGCGGTTCCTGACCACCGTTAGCAACCTGAATTAATACCGATTCTAAATCCATAGTTTCGCCTTTTTGGGTCCTGTTTAGCGGATAAGGCCTTTACTTGTAGTAACGATTCTATTTTCAGTATCGATACCCGTAATGGTGACTCCGCCAAGTTGACTACCGACCTTCACAGCATACGTCTGGTTTTTGTATTTTACCCAAGCAAGATCGCCAGATAAATCATTAATTGAAAAACCTCTCAACAAAGGTAATGCCTGCGACGTTGCCCCAGAAATTGTTCCACTCTGATTACCAAATGAAGGCCCATAACCAGCGGATTTCATTTTCAGTTCCTGAACCTGATTGTTCAGATTTTTGATTTGTTCATTAGCGCTTTGTAACTGACTGGAAAGGATCATCATTCCATTTTTAGAAGTTGATTCTATCGCGTCCAGCCGTTCCTTTTGCTGCAGCAAAATCCCGGAAATTTGCTCGCGGAAGTCACCAGAATCCTGCCCGGCAGGGGCAGCCTGTACGTTCTGACGTTGCCCTGAAGACTGGATCGTGCCATTCCCGGCCGCAGGCGCAGTGTCACTATCGGAGCCCCCAAACAACCAGACTAAAAGCAGGATAGCTATGACAGCGATACCACCAATCCATGCATAGTCACTAATCTTAAGCGGCTTTTTGTTTGCTTTTGCTGCTGGCGTCACTGTCGGTTTTGGCTTTTCAGCAGGCTTGGCAGACACCGGTTCCTGGGCAGGAGCTGCTTCGTTTTTATTGTCTTCTTCAAACAGATTCATTATCAATCTCCTTAACGGTAATACGGGTTACTGGAGCCATACCCGTAGCCGGGGTAGCTGGGAAAGTTTTGCTGAGGGTAATTTGGAGCCGGTGGTTGTGGCATCTGCTGAGGCGGCACACTGGTGAGTGTCGGAGTAGCTTGCTGCTGCGCCTGCTCTGCAGAAGCATTTTCCATATTCTCGCCACAGTCGCTTTCATACACCGGCGCGACAAACTGGATGCCTATGAGCTGATTACGGTCAACCGTAACCTGCTTCACCGGCAGACGGGCTGCATCGTCAGCCAGGACACGCCCTGCCTGTTCACCCATCCCGCCAATAATGGTACCGGCTACAGCCTTCCCGTTCGGTGTGCCAGTTGAGCGGTATGCGTTCCCGCCGTCAGTGATAATCATCTGCGAATTGCTGTCCGCATACAGCTGACCAGTTCGGCCTAATCCGTTAGCGACAGCCGGCAGAATAATACGGCTGAACCAGCGGTTATTTACATTTGAGGAAACGGCCGCGCGCAACGAGTCGGAAGCCACGCCATACGCATCGACCTTACACTGCACTCCGTTCAGCTCCATGCCGGTGAAGTGAATTCGAATACCATCGCCGGCAAGACGGTTTTGGCCAGAATAGAATTTGGCGCCGGCCTGAGCTCCAGTTGGAACATGGGCAATAGCAATACTGTTCTGATCGTCACTGTCCATCGCCGTATCCATTACTGCCGGCACAAGCGTGTAAGCCGATACAAGTCGGGCTCCTTTATCTTTGGCCTTATTCTTCGCCCCCTGTTGTTTTTCAGCATCCGGCTTTTTGTTCTGCGGATAGACCGAATCGGTCCACCCTGAGAAGGTACCGCCGTTCTTGTCATTTCCTTCTGCTCCCAGAGGGGTTGCAAGAGCAACACCCGTGACAACTGGTGTTCTGGCCTGGTCTATTTTCTGCAGTAACGTAGCCACCGCTTTAGCCTGACGCTCACGCTCTTTCTGCTCAGCATCATTCGCCTTACTGTTATCGCCCGACGGCTTTGCTGACGATTCCCACGAATATTTTGGTGGCGGTGCTTTGGTGCCGTAATCAACGGCCACCGGATTACTGGCTGACAACGTGGAGATGAAGCTATCCCCTGTGAGAGCCGCTTTATCTGAATTATCAACATTCCACTCATTCAGCAGCTTGTTGTATTGGGGATCATTAGCTTTTTCCCTGCCAGTTTTCCCTTCCAGCCCCTGGGCTTTCACCTGCGACCCACCCGTTGCCGACTCATCTGATGAGCCAAACAACCAGTACCCTCCCAGAAGCGCCACCACTGCAGCAGCACCACCGACGTAGAGCATCATTTTTCTGGTTTCTTTACCTTTATCTGTAGCCATCGTCGTTCCCCTTAATTCAGCTCAACTTCAACGTCACGCGCCTGACCATTAACAGAAAAAGTCAGCACTGGTGTTGCCGGCAGCACGTAAACATGTGTGCCATCGATAGCGGAAAGCGTTTTTTCAAACTCATCCTGCAGCTGCATGTTACTTCTGACGTAGAGCTCATCACCGATCTGCCAGACTTTGGTACTCCCTGGCGCGTTTTTAAGTTTCAACCGCTGAGCATCTTCAGGCGGGATGCCATCGAGCACGCTCTGCAGCTGCTTGTCATACAGTGAGATTTTTTTCTCAGGCGTAGCGGTATAAACCGGTGTGTCAGGACTGCGCTTCGGGATACGGAGATCCAGACGATAATCAACATCAACGGTTTTTGATTTAACGGAGGGTTCTGCCCCCTTCACGTTAATAATGACCGGCGTGGCCAGCCCCTTCAGAAGCACTGTGATGTTCCCGCTGGCATAGGCATTGGTCGGCTGGATTGTGAATACCGCCGATCCTGGAATATAGCCAACACACAGTTCACCACCTGAAGCACAGGGACTCGAATTATATGGAGGGGCACCTAATACCCAGGGGTGTCCGGTTGCATCTGAAAACGTCACTGTCGTTGCCTGGTTTGGAAATACCCGTACCTGCGGAATGGATGCGCCAGCTGACAGTGATACCGTCTGGCTTGAAATTCGTGGGATCGGCGTTAATGGTGAGGTTTTGGCCGCCGCGCTCATATCTTCCATTGCGCTGCGGGCCGACCGCACCTGACCAGGGGTAATAGGCTGGATCTGCTGCAGAACAGGTGCAGGTAACTCTTCCAGTGTCTGCGGATTAACATGAGTAACCTGCTGCTGTGGTGGAGGAATCTGCGGCATGGGTGCAGGAGGCAGTGCAGTCGTTGGCCGCTGTTGGGCCTGTGCCTGTGGTTGTTGGCCTTGCGCCTGCTGCTGACCTTGTTCCTGTGCTGTTTGCTGTGGAGGCTGTTGCACCTGTGACTGCTGATTTACGGGCAACCCGGAACTGGCCTGCTGCCATTGAGCAATATCACCACCAGGCACAGCTGGCGCCGTTTGCTGCGGCGCTCCATTACCAGTCGGCGCATCAGCTGCAGATACAGAATTTGCCGAAAACAGTGCGGCCATAAGTACAGTTAACAGTTTAATCTTCATGATTGACCTCAGTAGTTCCGGGGTTTGAGAATGGCCTGTGCTACTTGAATACCCCGTGGATCTTCGTCTTCTTTGACGCGGCGTACCTGAACCATCAAATCGTAAGGTTGCGGTCTGTAGTCCTGAGCCTGCCCAACAAGCTGAACAGTCACCGGAATGCGGTATTGCCAGGCATAGGTTTTGGTGCCACGGATAAGACCTTCCGTGATCAGGGTTCCAGGAGTTGTGGAAAGTTTTACGTTCAGACGTTTTTCACTGATATCTTTCAGCAGCCCACTATCGGACAGCGCTTTACGGAAACTAACGTACCCTTCAGCGCTAAAATCGCCGCGGACGCTGGTTAATTGGTTTTCGTAATTCACAAAGTTCAGTGAAAGCGATTTGATCATTGTACGGTTGGCAAAGTCCATCACCTCTTCCGCCGTGTAAGCGGGTTCATCGGTTGGATGAACTTCTGTGATCATGCCCCCATTCGTTGCAATATATTTGGTTTTTTTCTGGTGAAGCCAGTAACCCTGAAGACCAATGATAATGATTGCGACTAATATGATTAGCGTTTGAATCAAAATTACTTTTAAACCATGTTTCGATACGATTTCTTGTACCGTTCGGTTACTCTCTTCAGCCAGAGCTGGAGCAAGGGCGTTGCTGTCATCATCAACGACTGAGTTTTGATCCGAGTCAGTTTGATCCATAATATTTTCACCATTTTGTGTTTTCATAGAGTTTCTCTTTTCAAAAGTTTGTGTTAGAAAATCACGCAGATCGTTAATGAACAATGAGGTATACATGAGCGAACATAATGATTACGAATCCTGTGCAGTTATCATGTGCGAACGACGAAAAGCCACCGCCGTTTTGCGCAAAATCCCGCCAGAAAACCTTGAACAACTCATTAATATGTGGTCCGACATTGCACAGGGAATGATCGAGAAATTTAAGGAAGAACAGAAGGCCACTGAAGAGAAAGCCGCAGCCACAAAGCGGTTCATGGAAGAACACAATATTACGGCTGATGAAGCTCTCCAGATCTTCGAAAATCTCTTTGGTCCGTCCACGAAAAGTAAATCCACTTTTGGAAAAGTGAAGTACCGGATCGAAGTTGATGGAAAGTCCATAACCTGGACAGGAAAAGGTCGCCGACCTGCAGCGTTTGCCGAGATGAGCGACGATGAGCTCAAAAAATATGAAATCAGCTGAAGACTGGCTGCATACTGTCAGACGTTTCATGAATGAAGATTCGCTTGATACGTATGTAGACTCAAAACGTGATGTTCTACCTGCCACAGAATTTATGCGTTTACTAACCGCGGCGGAACACCGCCGCGTTGAAATACGAACCGGCAAGCTATTCGATAAAATCCCGAAAGGACTCTTCCGGTAGTTACAAATGGAACGGGAATGCATCACTGTTTGCATCCTCACCACTTCCACTCGCAGCTGCCGGATTGTTTAATTGCACATTTTTAGAAGATGCGTTGGGCAGGATACCTGACGTATCTGGCAGTCGGGATGAAATCGTTGACCACGGGTCCAGCGTCGTATTAGTCAGGTTCCCCCACTTCTCATTAATCTTCGATTTAACCGTATTGCATACCTCATCCTTCACCTTATCAATAATGTCGCTGATAGACGGAAACTGTGGGATTTTAAGTGATACCGATAGCGACCCCAGGCACTGTCCGAGAGAATCAGACGTACTGGATTCGCTTTTTGCGGCGTTGTTAATCCTTTCCACTTCCTGCTTATAGGCAGCATCTGCACCAGCTTTTGCCAGTTCGTATGCTGCACAGGTCTGTGTTGCCGCAAATGAGCTCACAGAAATGCAGGAAAACCCTACTGCAACGAGTAGGGTTTTTGTTTTATGGCCGAGGCGCTGACTTTGCGACTGGTGCATGAGTCTGTTCTCTCCTTTCATCATCTTTTCTTTTTGCAGCATTTGAAGGATGAAAAAGCTGCTTCATTACTGTTTTGTTTTTTACCTCATCTGAGGCCGCTTGTAAATGCTGAGGCTGTTTTTCATTTGCAATTGTGTTTTTGTAAAGCAAATTTTTACCCCCCTGATCTACATGTCCATAACCATGCAAAACAATTCCACTTTCGGCATTTTTATTGATTGCTGAAAGAGTCATATACGTTTTCCAGTTTCCGTCTTTATCAATACGCTTGTTCACTTTTCCAATCACGCTATGGTACTCACCGGACTCCTTATCCTTTGCGATCCCCTGCATGAATCCTTTACGCGACTCAACAAGGAAATAATCTGGGCGTTCGCCTTTTTTATGCGGTGCGATCAGCAAAGGTGTACCCGCGGTTTTTGACTCTTGAGGGAGTTTATAGCCTGTGGGCTTTGTCATGCTTTCTGGAGCTGGCTTACCATTAGGCAGGAACCAGTACAGTTCTTTTTCAGGCACGGCCTCACGGCTGAGATCAACACCGGTAATCTGCTGAATTGTTGTGCGGAGCTTCTGGAAGGTTGCAGCATCATACGGAACCAGTTCAGAAGGCTTATAGGCCTGTTCATTCCCTGCTGTTGGCTGTGGGTATACAGGCTTTACTTCCCACTCATTACGTTTGGTCTGGATAGTTTCATAACGAACGATCTTGTTGCTTTCATCACGGACAGGTGCATTCACCTCAACATCCACAAATCCCAGCTTTCTGACTGTAACAAGACGTTCTGTGTCTACACCAGCATCTTTAACCGCTCTCTCAAGGTCTTTCCCCCAGAGTGTCTTCTCTCCATGTTCATTTTTGAGGGTGACAAAGTAGTTCATGGATTCATCTTCTTTCCACTCATACTTAGCACGTCCATGCGCGACGATAACGCCTTTCTCCCAGGGTTCCCCTGCAGCTTTATCTTCCTTTTGAGTATCAGATGCATTCTGCTTCTTCGGCTGCACAGAGGCCGATTCTTCCCAGCGCATTCCATTCTGCTGAACTGATGAATTTGTCTTTTCGTTTGCCCCTTCCTGCTTATTCGCATTTGAATCAGCAACATTTTCTTTTGCCGTTTCTTTTGCTGTTTCATTTGCTTTTTTGAGTTCGAGCAATTTAACCCTTTGTTCTGGGTTAGTCAGTTTCACCTCAATGTTGTATTCACTGATAAGGTTAAACACTCGCTCTTTAAATTCGTCACTGCCGGTGATTTCAATACCACGATGATGTTGCTTATCCGCGGTTAGAACGGCCGCCAGGATCATCTCGTCACTCTGGCTGGCTTCAGGGGTAGCCATACGCAGATGTGAGCCGTAATCGTAAAACGCATCCTGTCCATCAAGCGTATACGCCGTATAATCTTTCTCTGCTCTGTACCCAAACCGGGCAATTAACCCTTCCAGGTCTATACGTTCTTTTGGGGGCGTTTCTGCATTATCGTTGGTTGCCCAGCGTATGCCGTTTTCCAGTTCTTCGTTTGTTTTTTTCTTCTCCTCGGTTTCATTTTCAGCCGGGGCGGTATTAGCTACAGATTCGCTGGGCGCTATCCTTTCAGGCTTTTGCTGAGCGGAGTCAGTTGTTTCACCGCCAAAGGCCATCATAGCGGCATACGCCTCAAGATCACTGGCGCTATTACTCTCTTCATCATCGCCGTCTCGATCTGTTGGTGCGGTGTATTCCGGTTCAGCAGCTGCAGGGGTGCTGGACACCGGCACAGCTTCCTCCGGTTCGGCAGCTGCAGGGGCGCTGGCCACCGGCGCGGTTTCCTCCGGTTCGGCAGCTGCAGGGGCGCTGGCCACCGGCGCGGTTTCCTCCGGTTCAGCAGCTGCAGGGGCGCTGGCCACCGGCGCGACTTCCACCGGTTCAGCAGCTGCAGGGGCGCTGGCCACCGGCGCGGTTTCCTCCGGTTCAGCAGCTGCAGGGGCGCTGGCCACCGGCGCGGCTTCCACCGCTTCAGCAGCTGCAGGGGCGCTGGCCACCGGCGCGGTTTCCTCCGGTTCGGCAGCTGCAGGGGCGCTGGCCACCGGCGCGACTTCCACCGGTTCATCAGCTGCAGGGGCGCTGGCCACCGGCGCGGCTTCCACCGCTTCAGCAGCTGCAGGGGCGCTGGCCACCGGCGCGGTTTCCTCCGGTTCGGCAGCTGCAGGGGCGCTGGCCACCGGCGCGGTTTCCTCCGGTTCGGCAGCTGCAGGGGCGCTGGCCACCGGCGCGGCTTTTTCAGGATCTGCAACGGCAGCGCTGTCAGTCGAGCTGTGATTAACGTCAGTAATGTTCGGGTTATCAGTCGGCATAGTGTCTACCCTGTTCATTTGATTAATGGCTCCTTCTACCTGCAATCTGACTTGCTCCAGCCCTTCAGAGACATGCAAATCGTTGTAGTCAGTAAGCCCTTCTTTCGGGTTGCTAAAGGCAGGGACCAGAACATGGCCGGCAGTCAGCTCTGCAGCTTCTGTCGCTTTTTCTAGCCCAACGTTCTCGTCTTTATAAATGTCATTGTCAGCAAGGAAGTAATGAGTGCTGTTTGGAAAGGTGTCTTTCAGGCGGCCAGCAACTTCCACCATGTTGCCGGCATTAACCGTCATGATCACAGGCTGATTGATGGCTTCGCTGATACTGGCTGCTGTCGCATATCCCTCGGCATAAAGCAGGTTGTCACCATCCTTCAGTTGACCACCCACAACGAAAAAACTCCCCCATGCCTGGCCGTCTTTTTCAAGGTGTTTACTACCGTCGGACCAGATGCGCTCAAGGGTCCTGAACTCGCCATCAGCATTAAACAGAGGGATCACAACGTTGCCCCGCTCATCAGCTTTAAGGCCGTTAGCGGCAATGACCTGTTTGTTTTTCAGGTATGCCAGATCTCCCGTGGCATCCGGAAGCCGGTTATATTCTTCCATCAACCGGTTAGCGGTCTGATCAAACTTATCCGCTTGCGCTGCAGCTCTTTGTTCACGCCTTGCCGCAGCATCAGCACGGAGCATGGCCATTTGTTCAGGGTTAGGGGCTGCGCCGGTAGATACCCATTTCTGAATTTCACCACCGTTCTTATAGTCCCTGTACCACCCTGCAGGTCGGCCATCCAGAAAGGCGGCATACACCCCCTTTCTTGAACCAGCTTTACCGTCCACGGTATCGACATAATGCTTCTGGCCATCGAACTCTATGGGGTCTTTGATAATGGCACCGCGCTCTTCAAGCCACGCCGTAAATTCATCTTCAATGGCTTGAATATCCAGGGGCGGTTCTTCGATCACTTTATTGGGGTCAAAAATCCACTCTTTCAGCCGGCTCAGGTTGGCCCCCGGCTGTGCATACCACACCTTTTCTTCCTTCACGTAGTCCAGAGCATTACTGCCATCAGCCAGTTTGCCGGCCGCACGTATTGCACGTTGGCGATCGTCAAAGGGAATACTCAGACGGGTTCTTTCAGTTGCAATTTCAGGTTTCGCCATACTGTCTACCCCTGTAGTTATGTGTTATCGCTGAGAGCGCCGGTACCACCACGGCCGCCCGGTAAGTTTTTTCCCGCGGATAACCCGGAGAATGACCTGGTACAGCACCGGTAACGTGTAGCCCATCATGGCCAGCAGAAAGTAAAAGAGAACCACACAGGTGCAGATAACAAAGGTTTTTACTGACGGGAACGGAAACCAGATGAAGTACACAAGAAACGAGATAACAGGCACACCAAAAACCGTCAGTGGCCGGCCGGCATAACGCCATTTGTTAATGTCCATACTTGCCCTCTTTTAACGCCAGATAGTCCATATATCCTGCGACCTCGATGACTTCCGCTTCGTCGATCAAACCTTCCTGGTGCATTGCCCAGGCGTTCTGAATCAGACTGCGGTTTTCAGCGATCAACAGGTCGTCGATGTAGCGGCCCCACTTGCTGTAATCAACGTCATAGAGTTTGCGGCGCAGGCTGTTATCAATGACGAGATATTCACGGACAGCCTTGCGCCGGCCGTCTTTTGTTTTAAGCAAGCGTTGCACGATGATGTAAGAAAGGATACTCAGCAGGTCAAAGGCGGCAGCTTCACGCATTTCCGGCGGATAGTTCTGCAATGATCGGGAAATGGCTTCTCCGACCGTTTTGACGTGCAGTGTGCCAAGACAAAAGTGGCCGGATTTACCTGCCAGTACAGCAGCTTCAAATGACAGGCGGTTAAGGAGCTCACCAACCCCCATAATCTTCGGAGAACGACGGAGCCCGGAGAGAGTGATAAAATTGTGGAAGGAATCAATATCGCGCCCAATCTGTGACTGTGCCGGCGCCGGAGCAATCCAGTCTCGACTTCCCAGGCGATACTCGATGGGATCTTCAACCGTGATGATTTTCCGGTCCTGGTACGTTTCACCGCAATACTGGAAGATGCTGGCCATCAGGGTTGACTTGCCCGATCCCGTCTCGCCGCATATCAGTCCGAGGCCGGCAGCCGGCAACAGAGAATTAAACAGGTCCGGCTCAATACCCATTTGTTTAAGCTGAGGAATAACCTCATTCAGAACACGGAGTGTCAGAGACATTGCCGCTTCTGTTTTATAAATATCGGCCTGAGTAAAGTTCGCGCGGAACCGGCGGGTTTCGCCGCGGCCGAGTCCAATCGTGCCCGCTTCATCACCTCTTAGCTGGATAGCGGTATTAACGACCGCAGCACTTTTCAGCGTCCCTTTGATCTCCTGACCGAACACCTTATCAACGGTACGTTCCAGCTCCAGGTTGTCGAGCGGGTAAGATGTCATGGGCAACTGGCGCCCATGACGTTCTACCCAGATTTTATCTCCGCCCTGCAACAGAATATCGGACACTTCATTGTTTGAGCAGTGTACGAGAAAACGTTCCAGCGTCTGGGGCGTCAGCGTTGGACCAAAATTGAATGCTTCCATCTACTGCCCCTTAACGTATGGTCGGTTTCCAGCTGCGTTTGTTGATGTCAAACTCAGCTTGCTGCTTCATACGTTTCGTTTTATCGCCCAGCATGAGGCGGTTTTTATCCCCTGTAACTGTTTGCTGCTGCTGTGTGATGACTGGAGCCTTAATCATGCCCTGCTGCAGTAGCGTGCTGTAGCGCAACATGCCGGTGTAATCCCGTGTGAGGCGATTGAAATTAGCAGTGAATATCTCATCAGCTTTTTGGCGACCGTCAGACCAGCCCAGCGCGACAGCTTTTTTCCAGATATCACGTTGTTTCCCGTCCTTCGGCATTGCAGCCGGTTCAGGCAATTCGATCCGCTGCGCCATCAGCCCGGTCAGAAGATAGCTTTTCCAGGTCGGTGGGTTACTGACAAAGCGCGCCGGCACCACAATGTCATAGGCACGGTTGGCCGTTCGGATTTGCTCATTGGTAATGTGTGCAACGTCTTTAGCTTCAGCAATGACCGGTGGCAGGTAGCCTTCAGAAGAGACCAGCGGCTGGAACGAATACATGTAATCAAGGTTGCTGCGCTGATTTTCCAGCGCGGCGCGAATTTCTTTAGCGCGTTCTGCCTTTCCGCCGCGAAATCCAATGGTGTGCGCTGCGTCGTTTAGCATACTGCCAGTAACATCGGCCTCATCGTCACTTTGGCTTGGCGGGTCCATGTAGTAATCCAGGCCTTTAACATCGGAGTCGTCCGCGCGTGCAACGTTCGCAGCAAGCAGCGGTAACGTCAGAAGCACGATCAGTTTAAGTTTCATGGGCGGGTCCCTCTGAGGAATGAACCTTTCTTCGATGGTGTGAGGTAAAGCAGCTGCAGTTCACCGGGTTTCTGGTTGATGGTGGCACGGTACTGCGTTTGTTGTCGGATCAGGGTCAGCAACTGTTCAAACGTAACCTTCGAACCACCAACATCGATATTGAGTGGAAGCGGTAACTTGATCCCCTGACTGGTGAATTGAAGGCCACGCTGTTTAGCCAGTTGCTCCAGTAATTCGTAAGCATCACCCTGCCAGCTCACACGAACATACTGACTGTTTGCATTGATAATGGTAGGGAATTTGTAACGGGTCCTGTTAATGGCTCCAGCCTGGTAAAGCTCATCCTGTGCGAGTTTTATCTTAATGGCTTGCTCACGCAATTCCTGATCTACCAGCTGCTGTGCAGAGATTTGTTTTTCCTTTTCGCTTTGAGAGGCACACCCGGCAAGAGCTAACACAGAAACGGCCGCGAGGACCGTTTGCATTTTGATTTTCATTTCTTACTCCATTTTACTTCGGATTGAATTTGTCGTCGCTTTCACTTCTGAATTGCATTTCATTTTTACTATTATTTTGCTCACGAATCAAACGATGTTTCTCGTTTTGAGCATACGCCTGCTGAGCGGCATCTGTGAAGGTAATGCCCTGCGCGACAGGGAGATTGTGGTTCACAGCTGCATCGACGATACGATTACAGCACAGTTCCTTAAACTCGCCGTCACCATCAACACGAACAGATTTGGCTTTACCAGCAATCGTTAATGCAATTGCAAGGTCAGCCGTTTTCTCTTTGTCGATTCCATTACTTTCTGTCAGCACAATATGACCACGATCAGCCGCTACCGGTTTACCATCGCGCTCAAAGATAACAGTACCGTCTTTCAAAAGCCGTGGCTTGACACCATGACGTGCTGAGGCCATTACGGCCACATCATCACGATCATGACTGGTGATGGCGTTAAAGGTACGGTTGAACCCGATCTGCTCAACCAGTTGCTGTTTATACTTCTCCTTCTTCCTGGAGGAATAGGCAAAGCCCCTCATTTGGCTGAGCGCTGCCTTATCACCCTTCAGTGCTTCCTGTTCGACCCACTCCCGGTAAGAAAGCCGTGGGTTAGCCGCCCTGAAGCCGTTGCGTTCTTCACGCAAGCTAAGACGCAGATTGGCAACCGCCTGCAGGCGTTTGAACTCAGCCAGGTTGTACATCAGCTTTCTGGTATGAGGATCTGAAACAGAATGCCGGACGTTATTTTTCACCAACCGGGTATGTTGGGCAATTTTCCGGTATTCATCGGCGATGCGATCCTTATCCGGAGAATATATCGGTAAATTGTTCCGGTAGGCGCGATAGCGACCCTTGAGCAGCATTCTTTCTTCTGCGCGCTCAATTTTACGCTGCAGACGTTTATTGGCATCTCGACGATAAGCACCAGGGGTATATGCGGTTTTAAATACCGATACTTTGGCCGGTTCAATATGTGAAGGCTGGTATTCACCAAAGCGCTCTTCCATCGACTTCAGGGTATATTGTGCCTTGTTAAATACCAGACTCGCCTTAACAGCCGTCTTCTGGTTTTGATGTTCGTGGGTAATGACGTAGCCCTTTTTCCCCTGTGCTTTTTCGACACGAAGACCGATGTCTGCAAATGTCTTATGCACATCATCCCAGCTTTTGGCTTCACGAAGTCCAGCTGAAACATGGATCAAGTTTTGACGACTACCGCCTACTTGTTCATCACCAACGATATAGCGATAGAGCGTTTCAACCCCCTCTTTATTCTCCATCTTGTTGATGCGATCGAGTGAGCGCCAGTTGCCCCGCTCTTTCTTACTGTGAGGGTTCCGGACAATCTGTTGACGGTCATTAACCACATATGCGCCGTTTGAATGGGACCAACCATTCTTCAATTCCAGTAAGCGGCACGCCTGATGAAGAGTGTCTTTGGTAAAGCTCGATGAGGCGGCTTTATATGTCTGGGGATTGATGCGGTTGACAGCAACATGCACATGCAGGTTATCTGTATCCCGGTGGATGGCTGCAACATACTGGTGATCGGACATGCCCATAGAGGCAAGAGTGAACTTCACCGAATCGAACACCTGATCGTCATTCGGCTTCTCATAGTCTGGCCATGAGAGAACATAATGCATGACCGGGTCTTTGCAGCGTGTGTTTTGCTGGGAAACAGAATTCATTTCCTGTGCTGCACCATCGAGCGAGAAGGTATTGTACTGGCAGGTAACATCACCAACCACAACACGCTGTACACCTGGCTCAACATCCACCGGTGTGCTGATCACTTTCTGTTTACGGATAAGGTAATTGTTTAACCCTTCGAACATATCCGATTTAACAGCTAAAACCGTCTCAGGAGTAGGCTGAACAGTATCAGTCAACTCCTGAGACGGCTTGTCTGCCATGTACTTAATCAGCTGACCAAAGCTGGATTTTTTATCCCTTCGGCCCTCAATGATTTTAGGTATCACCATCCATCTCCTGTTGCAGTTTCTGTGCGGCCTTTTTGACCTCGATCAGAATCTCTGAATACTCCTTGCTATGAACCCCGGCACCTTCGTTAAACAGATGTTTTTGAAGGGCTGTTATCTTTACAAGAGCGGCAAGTGCATTGTAATTACCTTTCGATTGAATGCGCTTTCCAAGCCCAGATTTGATAAGATATTGACTAAGACTAAGCCCTGCTTCATGGGCCTTTTCGGTGAGTTTAGCTTTCACTTCTGTGGAACATCTCACCTGGATTCGATCGTCTGTTTTTCTGCTCTCGCTACGGCTCATCAGATAGCTAACCTCGTTAGGGGGTGTCGGGGCTTGCCCTGACCAAGACGTTTTTGGACGGCCGCCGCGTGTCGGCGGTACTCCAAAAACACATCTTGTCCCGTACTTAAATACCTCATTGAATTCTACCATCGGCGAGGTTTGAAAGCCAGCAGCGAAGGGCCTGGCAGGCAGAGCAATTGA
This sequence comes from Enterobacter sp. 4974935, assembly GCF_058661735.1. NCBI lineage: Bacteria > Pseudomonadati > Pseudomonadota > Gammaproteobacteria > Enterobacterales > Enterobacteriaceae > Enterobacter > Enterobacter sp. 4974935. Next base: position 11,560 of record NZ_JBZWGT010000002.1, on the reverse strand, counting down.
ATCGTGCCGGGCATCATGTAAAATCACCCGAATAGCCTGGGTCGATTTTCTCCGGTTCAGCATGGCGATTTTGACATTATTGGGAGGGCATATGCCTGCAAAAAAGAAAGCATTTTATAGCAGTGAGGACATCGGAAAATTCAAAAGCATTCTCGACAACTTGCCTGATGTGACGTCAGAAAGGCTTGAGAAAAAGCACGTACTCGACGAGCTTAAGTCTGACATTAAGAAGCTGAAAGATTCGAAAGGATATGAAGATAAAGAGATACTGAAATTCCTCAACGATGCGGGTTTTTCAGACGTTACATTACGTGATATCAAGGACATTACTGCCGGACGAGTTGGAAAAAAAAGAACCAGCAACAGCCGAAAAAAAATCACTGGAGTTGACGAAGAGCAGCGCACACAAAATAGCTCTACCGCTCAGAATCCTGACGCTTCAGGTCCGCAGTATTAACCTTCACCTTTCGCATATAGCATCCAACATTATGATATAGCTCCCGGCCTGACAGGCCGGGCATGGGTGCTGCCTGTTCGTGTAATTGAGCGTGCATACTTGTCACCGTTCCGGTGACAAGGGCACTCATTGGCCGGAAAAAAATTTCCGGTTCCGCTGCAATGCAGCGCTCAATGGTGCGCACGTTCAGGACCACGATCCGCCTTAGATCCCGATAAATTTACAGGGAAAGGAGTCCGGGCACGGATATTAAAAAGGGGCGCTTACAGCGCCCCTGAGACAGTTACAGATTACATCGCGGCTTCTTTAATCCGCCGGAACACTGCCAACCAGAAACGGAAGTGATCCCATTGCGCTGCGTTCATCGGATGCGACTTTGTTTGCACTCCGTTTGCGACATCTTCAGCATAGTGTATAATCCACAACGGCATTTTGAACCTCACAATTTAAATTGCCTACCCAGCCGGATTGTTGGCGCAATCCGGCACCTTTTCTGGATTTCAATGATTCATCACCTCCTTCACATCCAGAACCAAAAAGTTATCGTTAGCGTGACGCTGCCCTACGATGAAAACAGCATCAAAGCGACTTACTGCAACTACGTTTAGTTTGCCTGTAACCTCCTTTCCGTTGATGTTGATGGTTTCATAGAGCACCTCGTATTCCTTCGCAGAATCGGAATACTTCTGCTCTTTCCAGTTTTCTATCTGTGCGATCAGCTCCGGGGCCAGCTGCTGACGAACACGGTTTAGTTCATAGTCACGATTGAGAATCAGGCGGTAATCTTTAATTAGCTGGTTGATAACCTTGTTCTCATCCCACTCGGATAGCAGTGGGCACTGTTCGCACTGTATAACACCATCTTTAATCAGTTTTTCTCTGATGCCATTAACAACCTGTACAGCACTTAATTCACTGTCGTAGTTCTTTTTAATTTCATCGCTTCCCGGATATACCATAGCGACATCATTAAAATGGCTTACGATTAATTCTGACACAATAAGGGTATAAACCTCATAAGGGTATAAGGTCGCCATAATATTCTCTCCACGTTATTTACAGAGCGTTTTAATCAATATCCACTTTTAAACTTCACGATTATTATACGTCTAATGAGCCATTGCAGGCAAGAAAAAAATGCCCCTTTTCGAGGCATATTTTTAACCGGTTTACCACTCCCAAACGGTCAGTTCTGGCACCTGTTCTGCATCCCGGTCAAACCAAATCCAGTCGAACCCGGCACCATTTAACGCGGCTATATTATCCAAAGCACTTGCACTGATCCCCGCCCTGGCTAATTCCACACGCCATTGTTCAGTAGCAGAAATACGCAATATCCACCCATAGCGATTTTTCTCGATCCAGAACAAACCTTGACCGGACAAGTCATCGTTACAGACCTTATCCAGTAGCTCCGCGTCTTCTTTTTTTACATGGCCGGTACTGACGACAGCCACCCGATATTGTTCACTGATATTCATACTCCCCCCCCTTCAGGGTTGGCGGCCCGCGCCCTGCGGGCCGTTCTAACTCAAATACTCACTGCGGGTAATCATTCATATCCGGGAACGGCGGTTCATCATGATTTTCAGTGCCTCCCAGACCTTCAGCACTGGTGTTACGTGGCCCAGCTCCCGGCAGCATCTGCATTTCGCCGTTATTATCGATCACAATTTCCTTGTTACTGCGCATTTTGCCGTCTGTCCCTTGCCATTTGTTATTACGAATGCGCCCGACAAAATACAGCATCATACCCTTTTTGAAGTACTTCCCAGCTGCTTCGGCCTTCTTTCCAAAAATGACAACATCATGCCATTCCGTTTCTTTTTGCTCCTTCCCTTCGTTGTCGCTGTAGCTGATTTCTGTAGCCAGCGTCAGGCTCGCAATGGCCGTTCCGTTTGGGGTGTAACGCACTTCTGCATCTTTGCCAGCACGCCCCATCAGAATCACTTTGTTTTCGCCACGTTTCCACATAATACACCTCATATATTTGATGTTTATCAGTAAAAAATGGGAGGATTAAGGGGGATTTCTCCCCCTCTTTATCAGTAAAACTTCACGTTCGATTTCAGGGCTTTTTCAAAGTCTTTTACAAAGGAATTTGCAAAAGTGTAATCACGATGAATAAGCTGTTTTGTTTTAGGATTTCGCCACTCAACCTGCACTGATTCGGCTGAGTATTCGATCACCTCGATTTGATTTTTTACACCGAGATAATCAGCAATTGCCATTACGGCATTCACTTTTTTTTGGTCTGCTTCTTTCATTTCAACTCCTTCGCCAGTCGGGGCGCTACCGCGAAAGACTCAACTGCCTTTCGATGTAATAATTATACGTCTAATGAGCCACTTTATCAACTCATCAGACGTATTTTTTTATTTAATTTTGTTCAAATATGAACATTTATTGATGCTAAATATCTAACATAATGGCTTGAATTTGGCCTTGTTGTAGGTGATCCGGTAGTCTTTGCACTTCCCGTTCTGCCGCAGGAACTCCAGCGAGACAACGTTAGCAGCGGCAAAATTGATGCACATAATGCTTTCCAGCGCCTCGAACAGGTCGGCCCCATTGGCAAGCGGAAACCACAGATCGTTGTCGCTACCGCTTAATTTTTCATGCAGACAGAAATGCACAGCACGCACGCCGCCAAATTCCGTAACCAGCACCGTATTGCTGGCGCGAATATCAGTTAGTGTTAACATTTTTCCCCCTGTCAGTATTGGCCCCCTCGCGGGGGCCGCCGTTTCAGTCAATCGCGCGGTAAATCAAACCGGCTTCGGCGTGCTGGTCGGCATATAATTTGAGTTTTTCCTGCTGGGTGATCAGCATGTCGCAGATGTGCTGATAGCCTTCTTCATGTGCGTGCCAGATCATGCGGTTCAGGGTGAACAGGGTCAGCACGATACCGGTAGCTTCTGCGGACAATTCCCCTTCGAACCAGTTACCGCTAACCGATACCGTGAAGCGCTCTGCGCTCAGTGGGTACATGAAGCCGCTACCGCAAGACAGTTCGACGAACTCCCAGGAACCGCCTTGATAATCGGCGCAGAGAGAACGTGCGTGGTTGTAGACACCGGCCTCACCTGTGAGATACCAGGCGCCGAACAGGCGTGGCAGAAAGGCCATGCGGCGGTTATTGGGGATAATGCGTGCAGTGATGGCGGGTTGATTCAGTTCAGTAGACATTTTCTGTACTCCTGCGCCAGTCGGGGCGCTACCGTCGAAAGACCGGATTGCCTTTCGATGTGATTATTATACGTCTAATGAGCCATACCAATCAAGCAAAATATTCCCGCCTACCTGAATATTTTCAGGCGGTAGAACTCTTTCCCCTGTCCATTTTTGGGGGCAGGATCACGCCTGCCCCCTTCTGATTCACATGATTACTATGACTTTGTTTCAGCGTTAAAGTGTACGGCTGCGATCCTGACCAACGGGATCACCGCGCTTTCCTCATCGAGCACACGAAAATTTATCGCTTCCCCCAGGTGCATCAGGTTAGCGATAAAATCAACGATGATTTCGGAAACCGGGTGTCCGTCGCAGTCCTGCTCATTCAGGCGCGCAAACAGCGCCAGCGCCTTAGCGGCCTTGATTGCCCGCTCTTCGTTTTCTTCGTCCATACTGCCGAAACACCATTGCCCCTTTTCAATCAGGGCCAGCGTGTCGTAATAGGCTTCATTCTGGGACATGTTTTTTCCTCCTGCGCCAGTCGGGGCGCTACCGTGAAAGTTCGCTGCGTTACTGCATGAATTAGCCGTTAATCACCTTCGTGATGCACTCCAGCGCCTCAGACTCCTGCGGATAAAGTCGGCGTGCAGCTCCTTCACCAGACTGGATTTCTTCCAGCCGGATAAACTGCGCCGCCAGCGCCACGACTTTTTGCAGCGCCTCGGCATTGACCTCTATCTTTCGATCGCGGGCGGCATCTTCGCGCACCTGCTTTGCCAGGCTCCAGACGGTATCTTTTCCGACGCCATAACGGCTGTGTGAACTGCATTCCGCGATTTCTGCCAGAACGGCTTCGGCCTCATCGTCAGTGAGGTTCATATCACTGGTGCAGTCATGGACATCTTCAGCAGTCCAGATCAGAAGGCTGATCCGCTGCTGTGGTTCAAAACTATCGAGAAGCCTTGCGCAAATTTCATTTACGTTACCGTGCATTGTAAAACTCCTGCGCCAGTCGGGGCGCTGCCGCGAAAGACCGGATGCCTTTCGATGTGATTATTATACGTCTAATGAGCCATATCAATCAAGCGATTTTTCACGCTCATAGCTGCTACAGGCAACGCTGTAGCAGTTTGCATCCAGTTCTGAAGGCCAGTCGTCACGCCCGCAACCTGACAGCAGGCAGGCGCTGAGGTGCCCAGGGCGATAGTCGAGATGCTGGCATGAGGCGCAAAGGTCATCATCTGAGATTGAGCGGCCTGCACAGATAGGCGGCGCGCCATCAGTGGGAATTTCTCGAATATGCAGCGTTGTCACTTTTTTTACTCCTGCGCCAGTCGGGGCGCTGCCGGTTAGCGATGCAGGGGGCTGTCGCCCCCTGCGGCGGTTCAGTCCTTACCCTTATCCTTCATGACTTTAATCAGCCCGGTAATGGCTGTAATGAGGGCGGCCACGGCCGTGATAATCTGAGGGAGGTTATGGAGGATTTCAGAAGAGGTCATAATGCACCTGTAAGGCTGTTTAGGAAGGTACTGATTTGAATCAGTAAAAACATTATACGTCTAACGAGCCATATATGCAAGCAAAAAAACGCCCCTTGTAGGGGCGCTGTGATTATTTTACATACTGCCAGACATGCGGCGGGATCTTATCCCAGATGCGTCCCGATGCCAGCTCTGCGCGGCGATGGTCGGCGGCAGCCTCAAAAGCCTCGGTGTCCTCCGGCGGCACCTGTCCACGATCCCGCATGGATTCGTACATTTTTTCCAGTGTGTCCGGGTTACGACTGCGCCGAAAACGGAGAAGGTAAAAACGCCTCCGTGCCTGATAAACTGTTTCCGCCATGTATCTGCGTCCTGAGCGCCTTGTTATTTCGCATAGTATTCACGTTTTGGTTGAATAAGTCTTCGACTATACGCCCCTTGCGGGGCGTAGCAGGCGGTCAGCCCCAGGTGCTGTAAAAATGGCTTTCGTTAGGATCGGTCTTATAAGCCTGTTCGTACTCGTCAATGCTGACAGACGGATGCTCATGGTTTTCACAGATGCGACGGGTCACGGGTTCGCCTTTAAAGTCGTTCAGTACCGGCTTTAACTCGCCAGACATTGCACTGTCTGCTTTCACCTGCTGCGCAGCGATGCGGCGCAGTACGGCGGTTTTCTTACCGCGCAGGGCGATCACCTGATAAAAACAGGTATTTGTCTGCTCATAACCCCAGCTGGAAACAAAAACATCACCAAGAGAAACGGAGCCGTTACGGAACTGAAGGGATTGAATAGCCATGTTTATTACTCCTGCGCCAGTCGGGGCGCTACCGCGAAAAGCCTCATTGCCTTTCGATGTAATTATTATACGTCTAATGAGCCATATTAATCAAGCAATAAATACATGCCCGGCATGATTTTCTCAGGCCGGGGAATACTTCCTTTCCCTGTTTATATTTCAGGCCGCAAATGCGGCCTGCCGTCTGCATTACACGCGAGGGGGTAACATTCCGGGATAGTGACTGGCAACCAGATTATTGATCTTCTCAACCAGCTCCGGGCGTTTAAACGTAATGTGCGCGCTGCCCTTTTTGTAATATCGCACGCTGAAGTAATCACACTCGAACACCTTACCGTTGAACTGGTTTTCACTGAAAAAGGCATCCAGTTTGGCACCGTCAGAAACACGGTAATCAGGCACGTTACGCCCGTCCAGCACGTAGAACGGCCGCGCCAGATCGTCAATTTTGGTGTGCCCGTCTGAGCTGAAGCGCACCCAGCCACTGCGCCAGACATCGAGCAACGGCGCGATGATGATACGCTTGCCAAACATGCAGGGGTTATTGGTTTTATAATCCCACGACAGGGATTTAAAGATATCAATCAGCCCTTGCGTGAAGGTATCGGCCTTACTTGCGTTCAGGTGCCGGAACGTGCTCATAACGTTCTCCAGCGTTATCGGCGGCATTTCTTCGCCTGCCACCTGCCGATCCCATTCCTGACGTTGTTTGTTGCTCATCAGCGTATACATGCCGGTTTCCGACATCAGCCGATCCCAGATTTTTCCGTCGATAACGCGGGAAATAGCCGTTTCGGCCTGGTCTGGTCTGGTGTCGCTCCATTTGATCGCGCTCTCTACGGCTTTGTCGTAGTCATACAGGTACTGACAGCCTCCGGCCTGCTGCATCAGATCGCGCGCTTTTCGCAGCTTGTCTATGCCGTCGAGATAGACGCGAATACCTTCATTCCGCAACGAGATAATGCGCTCAATAGCAATGGACGGGATCACTTCACCGCCATGCTGGCAGGACATCAGATCGACCGACGGGAGAGTTTTTTCAGATGACATTTCAGACTCCTGCGCCATGCGGGGCGCTACCGTAAGGGGTGAACAGGGCTGGCAATGCCAGCCCATCAATGATTATTTGCAGCGCTGAAGCAGTTTACTGACCTGCTCGGCCAGCGCATACGTGGACGCATACGGGCCACTTAAACGACGGTTAGGGATTTCGTTGAGGGCATACAGGCACGCCTTCAGCAGCGCATCTTTCTGCGTGTCCAGTTCAGCTTTAAGCTGGGAGGGGGTCAGTGCTTTACTCATAATTTGTTACTCCTGCGCCAGTCGGGGCGCTACCGCGAAAAGCCTCATTGCCTCTCGATGTGATTATTATACGTCTAATGAGCCACATCAATCAAGCGTTATCTGATTAATTTTCTTTGTTTTTTCCCGGACTCCTTTCCCTGTAAATTTTGCTTTTCAGATCCCCATCAGCCCGATGAAGGTGCTTTGCCGGCATGGTGCAGGGGTTCAGGCATCAGACACTAGCGATAGCCCGAAACCCCGCAGGGGGTTCGGCGGAGCTGCCAGGCCTTGCCTGGCTAGCGGAGTGTGGCTGACGACTGCCCGACGGGCAGGAGCCGAAGGGGCCCAGAGGTGTTTTAGTACGGCAGGCCTGCCAGAAAACGCCGGCAACTGAGCAGAAATGAACAGGGAAGACACGCTGTGCGGGCGTCAAAATTAAGTTAACTGGCAGACACCAGGGCGGGATCACATCAGAAAGGGCCAGAATAGGGGGCAGGACTCGTCAAAGTCACAAAAACGATGATGGGTACAGGTTTTTTAAATGCGCGCCCAGAGAGCGGCTCAGAGCGTTTCAGGGCAATACGGGTTCGATGCCCGTATTGCCCTGCAGGCGGCAACCACCGCGTCAGCCTTCAGCTCCGGCCAGATAGCGGCTTAGCCCCTCACGGGAAGCCAGCACCGACGCTCTGAACTGCGGTTCGCCGTCACCCAGCGCCTTCAGCTTCTCCACGATATTGATCATCGGCGCGGCAGTACGCTGCTTATAATTCTCGATGTCGGCTGCATATTTCAGTAATGCCATATCACTCGCCTCCTCAGCTGGCAGGTAATCACGCAACCACAGCGCATCTGCGAACGGATCTATCAGCTTTTGCAACGCTTCAGCCGTTGCTTCGAGCGCCCGCCTGTCGGTTTTGATGGTGCCTGTCTCCGGATCAACACACTTCCCTTCCCAGCACTCAGGTACAAACGACTCCCGGTAATGAAAACCGTTGTCACCGTTTTCCGCACAGGCCAGTAGGTTCTCGATGCTTTCAGGGGTTCTGTGCCGTAACATCCTGGCCGTTGCCATACCGATCGCATTAATCATGATGCCATGCAGTCCCAGCGCCTCCTGACGGTACTCCGCGGCGATATCATCCTGGGCAATATCATTCCAGCGCATCGCCTGCGCCCAGGCAGTCCAGAGTCTTTCTGCCATATCACGCTGTTGCGGCGAGGGAATGCTGTTGGCCCGCAGGTTGAGCATTTTTTTCGTCGCATCGTTCAGCGCTTTAAAGCTGATAAGCCGTGAGCTTTTTGCCGGGACCACGTTGTGTTCAAAATCCACTGTGCCCGCCAGCCCGGTGACGGTTCGGGCCAGATGCATTGCCAGCTGGTTGACCGGATCATTGTTGTTATATGCCATACTGATCGCCGCTGCCGGTTTGCTCGCGTTGTTATTAATATCAGCGAAAAACTGCTGGCGTAACTCAAGTGGCAGGCCAACGGTAAGCAATAAGCTGATCGTATCTTCCGTGTTGGAATAATCGCGTACAAATTCAAAAATACCCAGCGCACGGTGCTGGCCATCGAATAATTTTAAATCAGCGTCCATCGGAATTTTAAGAATACCGACTGCCGGCGAGAGTTCGCTGGGAAGGAATTCAACATGACTATCAATATTTCCGGTAATTGACGGCAAAATATAGGGAGCTCGTTTTGATGTTGCGCCGGCAACATAATTCCGTATTTTTTTGGCCCGCGTTTTGTTCGCTTCTCGCTGGCTGCGATCCATAACATCGCCATCATTGTCCATTGCGAGAATACGACGTAACACGACCATAGGAACCGTCAGCATGTATTGTTCTATGCCGCCCTGTATTCCGCGTGTGGCCGGGACTCTGAAAAAATAGTTATCAGTATTCATAATATTTCCTTCGTATATCCGATACGTTCAGGAAGCACGTTTGCGCGTCGGTGTTTTGCGCGGCTATTTCCAGATCGGCGGTAAGCCGGCATCGATGCATAGGACACACCAGACGGAATACGCGATGTCACTTTCTCCGTTCACCCAGCGGCGCACCGTTCTGCCGTTCACGCCAACATGTCGCGCCAGCCCCTCCTGACTGAGGTTGAGCACATTTTCCAGCAGATAGCGGAGTTCATCCCCCGTCGGCGGGGTCCATTTATCAGCGGGACGGAAACAACTTTCGCGGATCGCGCCCACGTTAAGCGGCACGGTATATTTATTGCCCATAGCAAGCCTCCAGAGCCGGCCGCACCACTGTGCGGCCGCGGTTATCAAATCAGACCATGTTCAGCAAAAGAGTAAATATCGCTGCCGCCCACAATCAGGTGATCGAGGACTTTGACATCAACCATCCCCAGCACCTGCGCCAGACGCTCGGTGATCAGCTTGTCAGCCTGGCTGGGTGCAGTGTTAGCGGAAGGATGGTTATGCGCCAGTACCACGGCGGCGGCATTATGATGCAGGGCGCGTTGCAGGACGATACGCGGATGAACGGTGACGCTGCTGATAGTTCCCTTAAACAGTTCTTCAAACGCAATCACGCCGTTGTGGCAGTTAAGAAAGAACGCGCAGAATGATTCGCGTGGTTCTGCAGCAAGACGAAACCGCAGTAAGGAACGCGCGGCGTCGGCGCCGGTGATAAAATCCGTTGTGGTAATTTTACCGGCAATAATGGCGTCCGCCTGGCGGATAATGTTGAGTTCTTCTGCTGAAAATTTCATATATTTCCCTCGTTAGGGGACCTGAGCACCATGCCCGGCCACAAATATATAATAGGACATTTTGTCCTAGATGTAAATACAGTTAAATATAAAAAAGCCCGATTTAACGGGCTTTTATGGTCTATTTCTGTCCCCCTGCAATAACTTCCAGTTCCGTCTCTGAAAGCATAATTTTCAGGCAGGGTTTGGTACGGCTGAGAAGTTCAATCGACCTCGGATCGAGGTCCAGGGATTCGCAAAAATCATCTCCGCCACAGGCATCACGCATCCGGTCCCAGAGCTCGTCAAAATCCGTTGTATCCGGATTGAAACCATTGGCGTAACAGACATTGTGCATCCCATTACTGTTTTTCTCACCTTTCGCCGCCATCACATACACGCCATGATCTTTGACAAAAAGAAGCGGGCAATTAAAACGCTTAACTTCAGCAATAACGACGTTGAGCATAGGATCAGTAAAAACAAGTTCTGATTGCATGGTCATAGTGTATTTACTCCCTGAAAGCTATTTGTTGACCGCAGCGGCGGTGAGAATGTCAGAAAGCGACCCCAGCAGGTATAATTCGGTGAGCTCGCCTGTTTCATTCAGAAGAAATAGCCCTGCAGGTCGGCCATTATGAAAAATAATGGCTTCATGCGATTGATGTAATTCACACTGACACAGCGAGAAATAAATAAGTGACCATTCAGGGGAAATAACGGTTTTATTGCCATGTTCCCGGATATAGCGGGCAACATCAGCCTGTTGCTGAGAATTGAGAGCAGTCATAAGGTGACTCCTGCGCCGGTCGGGGCGCTACCGTCGAAAGACCGGATTGCCTTTCGATGTGATTATTATACGTCTAACGAGCCATATAAATCAAGTTAATTTTGTTATTTTCCTGGTTTAAGGAGACTCTTTCCCCTGTAAATTTTGCATCACAAGCGCACCGTTCGGGCGCTGCAGGCGAATAATATCGTTCTGGCGAGCGTCTTTTTCCCGGATGATCCGCCAGGTTTCGGTGACGGCGCCGGCTGGCTGATACAGTCTGACCTTCACCTCGGAACGCTCTGCAGACAGCACAATGCAGCCTTTCTCATCTTGTGCAGCTGCGTGCCGGGCTTCATCTTTATCCCGCGGGCAGTCATCAAATCCTGATATTCGGACCGGATGGCCATCGATATCAACCTGATAGCCGGGCGAAATCACGGGCACGGGCTGTGGCACATTCGGGAAATAATCAGCCAGATCACACCCTGTCAGGGCTACGGGCACAAGGCAGGCATACAGCATTAACATTCGGCGTGTGGTGATCATAAAGGGTCCTCTCTGGTCGCCGCGGGCCTTATTTCACCTTCTCAACCAGCTGCAGTGAAGGATGCTCACCGGCCAGCAGTAACAGGAAATTGAATTCCCCGGTCTTGAGCTTTACGCCGCGCTGAGCAGCCTTTTCTTTGGTCTGCCATGACGCCGGTTTATAGCCAAACAGCGCTGCAATTTCAGCGTGCTTCAGCCCCAGCGCCAGACGCAGGCGGCGAACGTCTTCGGCCGTGGCGGGATCTTTGACCATATCATCCGGACTGAATGCCCTGTTCAGGCGGTAATCAGGATGCACGCCGGCGATCAGCATCAGCATGTTATATTCGCCTGGGCG
>NZ_JBZWGT010000001.1:0-101242 GCF_058661735.1 Enterobacter sp. 4974935 | reverse complement strand
GGAGAATGAAGTGGCCGCAAAGATAGACGGCGCACTGGCGGGTAGCAGATTCGCAGATCTCATCAAGTACTTTCGCGGTGGTTACAGGGCTGAGTCCGGATTCACGACGTCGCTCGTTGATGAGCGTTTTATACTGGCGCAGGATACTGCGGGTTTCCGGTGACAGTTGCATGGTGTTTTCCTTTTGTTCTGTTTCCGGAGGCAATGCCTCCGGCTTTTCTGTCAGGCATCGAGCGCCGCGCGCAGGCTCATCATGACGTCATTTTCTTCTTTCAGGGTTTCTTCAGCTGATCCACCGCCATCCTCCGCGCATACGGCGATACGTTGCATCTCCCGTCCTGCAAGCTGCATGACTAAGGCCAGCGATTTCGCGGGAATAGTCACGGTTCGCTTCTCGCGTCGCTCATCGAGCATGGTTTCGACTATCGCCCGTATCTGGCCGATATCCGCGCCGCTTTCAAGGCAGGAACTTAGCCGACGCAGGACTTCATCCAGTTCCTCATCGGTTAAATCCCAGTCAAGACAGACGCAACGAATGTCATTTCGATTCCAGCAGGCGAAAACGTATTTCTCGCCATCGAGGTCGGAATGTCTGAACATTTCAAGGGCAATTTCTCTTGCTGTACCAATCATGTTTTTCTCCTTTTATCGGGCGGCATCGCCGCCCGTGGTCAGTCAGTCAAGGGCACGCCAGATGGTGGAGCTTTCCGGATGGGTGTCAGCAAATGCCATAAGCTGCTCATAACGGCGGCAGAAGTGGCGGCACAGTTCTTCATGGTCATGGTTGCTGTGGTGCCAGCTACGGTGATTCAGTACCAGTGCCGTGAGGATGATCCCCGCCACTTCCCCGCTGACAGTCTGCTCAAACCAGTTTTCCGGATTGCACAGGGTCAGGCTCTCCACATCCGGAGCCATAAATCCGCCCCCGTCCGGCAGCCGGTAAAATTGCCAGAATCCTCCCTGATACTCGGGGCAGTAGCGCTGGGCGTAGGCGTACACGGATGCCTCGGACGTCATAAAATCGCCGCCAAACAAATCAGGCAGGAAAGTCAGGCGCTGCGCACCCTCAAGACGAACAGCATCACAGGTCACGGTCTGGTTCATAGATCCTCCACGGTTAACATATTCTCGGTTCCGGCATCGCCGTGACGACACGACAGACCGGCGAAAAGCGGAGGACACAGGGGCGACGCCGCAAGCCGCAGCGCAAAGCCTTCACGGGCTGAATGCACCGTGAAGGGTGCGAACGGGTGAGGACGGAGGCGTCAGCGAACCCTTGTGGCCGATGCGGCCGGGCTACAGTGAAGTCACGGCGCATGCCGTCATCGCACGGAGCTTCAGGGGAGTTTCATTGTCCCGACGTGGCCCGGAGGGCGGCGGCGGATAAAAGCGGAAGGCACTGACATCCTTTTCGCAGTGGATGGCCACCGGTTGCCGGGGCGTTACCCCGGCGTTAACTCAGGCGGCCAGCGCCTCCTGTAAGGCGCGAACGTTATTCAGCTCATCCCTGACGGATTCCGGCTCCTGCCGCCCGGCTTCCCAGGCCATACCGATCCGGTTTTCCAGCTCGCATTCATAGTTACGCAGGATGCGGGACAGAAGTACCGCCGGTACACTCACCTCACGGTTTGCCGCTTCGCGCTGACGGGTCAGAAGATCGCTGACAGTCAGATTATTTACCCCCTGCTGGCGGTATTGCGTCATTTTCATTTCGCCGAGCGCCTTCATCACTTCCCGGATTTCAGCCCCGTCCGGTTCTGGCTGGGCTTCACGGCAGGCCACGCTAATCCCCTCCTCCGTCCAGACCAGCAGGACCAGGAGTTCGTCAGGCGTGAACATGTTTTCAAGATCTTCACAAAGTTCTTCGCGGGTTCCGTACATTGTTTTTTTCTCTCTTGTAAGGGATTACAGGCCGGGCCTCAGCCCGGCAGGGTCAGTCAGTCCTGAAAAGTCTCGTCCAGCACCAGGGCTTCGCGGTAGGCTTCCAGTAGCAGGGTGTTGATCCGGCGCAGGGTCTGCGCTGCCATACGTTCAGTAAGCGTTGCCGCGTCGTGCCGGTGTTGCGATTCGAGGCGGTTCAGCAGCATCCGCACATCACACATGGCATTGCTGAGCGCGGCCACGTCCGCGCGCAGGTGTTCAAGGCCCGGGTAATTCATGCTGCCTCCGGCCAGTCAGGGTAAAACGCGCCGTCATTGGCCGCCGGCATCCTTCTCGCCCGTTCAACCTGTGCCAGACGGCGGACGCCGGCGGCGTGGTACTGCTCAAGCATCTCGATCCCGATATAGCGGCGGCTGGCTTCGGCGGCGGCCACGCAGGTGGAGCCGCTGCCGGCGAACGGGTCAAGGACAATGGCCCCCGGACGCGTGAACGATTCAATCAGTGGCCGCAGGCTCTGCACCGGCTTCTCCGTCGGATGGTGTCGGTTGCCCGTGTATTTCCAGGGGATCACGTCCGGGATGGGACGGTCCGGGGTTTGCGGCCTCCCCTTCGCCAGCAGGTAGGCGCTCTCATGGGTGTAACCCACGAACGTCGATTTTGAGGCGTAGCTCTTGGCAAAAACGATATGGCCAACCACCCGGAAGCCGGCCGCTTTCCACGCATTCAGAAACAGATCCGCGCGGTTCCAGGCATAGAAGCTCACCATAAGGCTGTCGTTTTTCAGCACGCGGTACATTTCATGGCAGGCGGGCTGGAGCCATTCGGCAGAGTTGTCCCCGGCCAGGGTGCGGCCGGTACGGTCCTTATAGCCAACCAGATAAGGCGGATCGGTAAGAATAAAATCGACGGCACGCGCCGGAAAACGGGACATCACCTGCACGCAGTCACCCAGAATAAAACGGGACATAGACACACTCCTCTCTGATATGCGGCACCCTCTTGCGCCGTGCCGCCACAAAAACCCGGCGGAAAGCGGAGGGCGCAGGGGCGACACCGCAAGCCGCAGCGCAAGCCTTTCACGGGCTGAATGCACCGTGAAAGGTGCGAACGGGTGAGGACGGCGACAACGTAAACCCTTGCGACCGTAGCGGCCGGGTTAGCGTGAAGGCACGGCGTTGAACACGCCGCCAGCTGGCGGCAATAAGGCGGAGGGAACCGACATCCTTAACGAATTGCATGGCTTCAGGACACCACCTCCCCGGATGGTGTCCTTTTTTTCAGCGCCCCTTCACGTGGTCGATAGAGAACTGCAGCGTGTCCCAGTTAAAACCGATGCCTGCATCGTGGCTGTGGTCGCAGATACGCATGGCTTCTGCAATTTCCTCCTCTGACAGACTGCCATCGAGCGACAGGAAATCATCTTCCAGCCAGAACGTTCCCAGACACAGTGCATCCGGTGGGTACTGCTTCAGCCTGGCGATGAGCCCTGCCACCGTCACATTATCACGACATGCTGGACGCGACGGCAGTACGCGATCGGCGATGTCGTTCCAGCACCAGTCATCGTCCTCCGGCACGGGTTCATGCAAGGTCTGTAATTCCACGCCTGGAAGCATGGAGAGCTGTTCCAGAACCTCCCCCAGGGAAAGCCGCTCTGAGCAGGCATCCTCACTCCACAGGTAATGGTGATTGATATAGACGGCAAACTCGCCGTTATCGAGTTCAATACAGGTCAGTCTGAACATGGTTGTGTCCTCAGCATCCAGCACCCTGTTGCGCCGTGCCGCCACAAAAACCCGGCGGAAAGTGGAGGGCGCAGGGGCGACGCCGCAAGCCGCAGCGCAAGCCTTTCACGGGCTGAATGCACCGTGAAAGATGCGAACGGGTGAGGACGGAGACAACGTAAACCCTTGCGACCGCAGCGGCCGGGTTAGCGTGAAGGCACGGCGTTGAACACGCCGCCGGCTGGCGGCAATCAGGCGGAGAGAAACGACTTCCTTTTTATTCAGGAGGGTGAGGCAGAGGATAAAAATGAGGTAATGTCTGGCGGCAGGGATATCAGCCTGCCGTTTTTTAGTTCTGAAGTGTAGGGGCCGGATTCAACGCGCAGGTGCAGCACCGATGCGTCTCAGCGCATCCTGTACTTCACGCAGCCCAAAAATATCTTCCGGCGGCTGCTCTTTTCCGGCCAGACTACAGACCGTAAAGACGGCATTTGCTGCGCTCAGTCTCTCACGGTGCAGCGCCTGCAGTGCCAAAATAACCAGTGTACGTTCGTCTCCTGACAGTTCTTCAAGCTTCATACGGTTTCCTTCAGGTTAATGTTCATATTCATCCCCGCCCCTTTGGTTTTTTCTCGTCAAACGCCAGGAGAACCCCGAGGCCGATCAGTGAGGCGTAACAGACCTGCATCGCAATGGTCACCGGCAGGGAGATGTTATCAGCCAGAACGCCGGGAACCACAACGGCCACGCCTGCCAGTATCATTCCCCTGCCGGTCTTCTTAACCAGATCCGGCCACTGAGATTCAGGCACGTTCCGGGCGCGCAGAAAGTTATGAATGCACTGCTCCGCCTTCTGTTTAATCACTGACATGTTTTAGTCTCCAAATGCCCGTCGCATATTTTTCTTTATCCTGGTCGCTTCAGCGGATACCGGCGCGGCAGGCTGTGCTGGCTTCTCCGGCACTGCAGCCATACTCACTTCAGCCGTACCGGCCATCTGCTGAACCAGAACCTGCAGCTCGCTGAGCGTGCCGGGCGGTACCGGCATACTGGCCAGCAGACGCGGCAGCTCCGGTGCGGTCGTATGCAGGGCCAGACCGGTGATAATCAGGTTTCTCAGCAGCTCTCCACGCAGGCGGGATGACACGCCCGTCAGCACACGCTCAACCCGTTCACTGCTCCGGTCATCCTGAAGCGTCAGGGTGTAACGCCGGCGCTGGTATTCCGTCTCCGGTGACATGGCCAGAGCCGCCACGCCACCATCAGGCTCATCAGGAAGTCCTGAGAGTGAAGACCAGGTGCCGGAGACCAGGGCCATCACGGCGCAAAGCCGGATGGCGCTCAGATGCCCGTCAAAGAACACCGGGATCAGCGCCGGTAAACGGGCATCCGTCTGGTACATCACCGCCCCGGCGGTGGCGGCGGTCCGGATGAAGTCACCGCGCAGGGGCTGTGAGATGGTGCTGATGGTCGCCATCGCCGCGATGTCGGTGCGATCGTCGTTGTGCAGATAGAAAGAATACTGGCCGTCCGGCACGTTTAGTCCTCTTTATTGTAAAGGGCAATCTCTCTGGCCAGAGCCAGCTGCGGATCGCCTATAACCTCGATACGGTCAGGAGCCAGAGGCCAGGCCTGACGGATAGCCTCTTCAATGAGGGATGCCCCTCCCCCGACCAGGAATACCCGGTTAACGTTCCTGAAGGCCGTCAGCTCACTGGTGACACGCGCGCCCAGGGAAGTGATTGCCTCTGTAATTTTGTTCAGCACATCGTCGATTTTTCCGGCATCGTTGATCACACGCTGCAGATACTGACGATCATTGCGGTTGCGGATGACCGTGTCAGCAATAAGCGCGCTGGTTTCGCTGTCTGCAGCCCGCAGCGCGCCTGCTGCTGCGCGGGTGACCTGCGACACGCCGACAGACGGATTGCCGTGTACCGCACTGATATCGTCAAACTGTCCGACAATCACGCCGGCATCGAGCGTGGTTCCGCCGAGATCGATAATCAGGGTGGACTCTGCGGGTCCGGGCTTCAGCTCCGCGAGACGGGAGAACGCCGCCGGCAGTGATTCCGGCATCACCTTCACGTCCGTTACGGTAAATGCCCTGCCCTTATTCAGAACCAGCTCACGCATCAGGTTTTCCCGTTTGCGTCGGATGTTCTCCTCGTTCCGCTGGCAGTCCCCGTCATAATACTCGCTCAGGGGCAGCGTCACGGTCAGGCTCACCGGCTGCGGCTCAAGCCCGCTGTTCAGCAGCGCATGATGCACGGCCAGCAGGTTGAGATCACCGTACTGATACTCCACGTTTGTTGTCGGGATGGCATCCCGGCTGACGCTGTCCCAGGTGTATTTCAGCGTGCCCACCTGATAGTTGAACGTTGCAGCACTGAACTCCGCCACTTTCCAGCCATGCCGGAAGGAGTTAGCAGAAACCCGGGTCTGCAGCTCGCTTCCTTCAAACCATGCCAGCTTAACATTAGTTGAACCATCATCGCAGTAAATATTCATCATTATGCTCCGTCAATTAAACTCAATTTGATACATATTATAAGAGCAAAATGGAAAAATAAAAGCCTTATTTCTCATTATGAGTAACAATAAAGAATCAAAATGATATTTACGAACATTTTGAGTAGCTTAGGTTACTCACTCTGTTCATGGCGCAGGCGATCTGGATTATCCTCACGCTGTTAAATATACTGTATAAATAACCAGTATATTTAGACGTCAGGAGGAAAGATGAAACTGCAGCTTTTCAGCACCGGGAAAGAACTCCCGCCACAGGCCCATCCGTTGTTTGCAGACCTGGCCAGCTGCGGTTTTCCCAGCCCTGCTGCTGACTATGTCGAATCTGATCTGGATCTCCATGATTACTGCATACGGCATCCGAGCGCGACTTACTACCTTCGCGCCAGCGGTGACAGCATGGCCGACGGCAGCCTTTACAATGGCGATCTGCTGGTTGTGGACTGTGCCGAGAAGCCCCGGCATGGCGATATTGTTGTGGCCAGCGTGCAGGGGGAGTTTACGGTCAAACGACTGCTGCTGACGCCACGACTGACGCTGCAGCCCATGAACGCCGCCTGGTCGCCGATCTATCCCGACCCGGACGATCTGGATATCTTTGGCGTCGTCACGCACATCATCCACCGCCCGAGGGAGATGTACTGATGTTTGCCCTGGCCGATGTGAACAGCTTTTATGCCAGCTGCGAACGCGTTTTCCGCCCGGATTTGAAAGGAAAGCCGGTTGTGGTGCTCAGTAATAACGATGGCTGCGTAATCGCAAGAAGTGCCGAGGCAAAGCCCTGGATCAAAATGGGCACGCCGTGGTTTCAGATGAAAAACGAAAGGTACCCGGAAAAAATATACGCATTCTCCAGCAACTATGAACTTTATGCCTCGATGTCGGCACGCGTGATGAGCTGCCTGGAGGAGCTGGCCCCCAGGGTGGAACAGTATTCGATTGACGAGATGTTCCTCGACCTGACCGGCGTTGAGCACTGCATGGACCTGGAGGACTTCGGCCGGCAACTGCGCCAGCATGTGTATGACTGTACCCGTCTGACAATCGGCGTGGGTGCCGGGCCGACGAAAACCTTGGCAAAATCAGCCCAGTGGGCCTCAAAAGAGTGGAAACAGTTTCATGGTGTGCTCGCACTGACTCGGGGGAATCCACAGCGAACGCGGAAACTGCTTTCACTGCAGCCGGTCGAAGAGATCTGGGGCGTGGGAAACCGTATTGCACGCAAGCTCAATGTTCTGGGCATCAAAACCGCGCTCGATCTGGCCCTGACGAACCCGGCCTTTATCCGCAAAAATTTCTCCGTCGTTCTCGAGCGAACAGTACGCGAACTGAACGGGGAAAGCTGCATGTCGCTTGAAGAAGCCCCGCCAACAAAGCAGCAGATCGTCTGCAGCCGTAGCTTCGGCGAGAAGGTCACTGAATACGATTCGCTGCGGCAGGCTGTCTGTCAGTACGCAGAGCGGGCCTCAGAAAAGCTGCGTAAAGAGCGCCAGTATTGCCGGCATATTTCCGTTTTCATTAAAACGTCCCCGTTCGCCGTTAAAGAGCCTTATTACGGCAACGTGGCCACAGAGAAACTACTTACCCCCACTCAGGACACCCGGGATATCATTGCGGCCGCCACAGCGGCTCTGGAGCACATCTGGAAGGATGGGCATCGGTATGCCAAAGCCGGGGTGATGCTGAATGACTTTACCGACTCAGGTGTTTCGCAGCTGCAGCTGTTCGACGAACGTCCGCCACGTCCTCACAGCGCTGAGCTGATGAAGGTTCTCGATGGCATTAATCATTCCGGTCTGGGACAGGTCTGGTTTGCCGGGCGAGGGATTGCCCCTGCATGGCAAATGAAACGCGATATGCTCTCCCCTGCCTACACCACCCGCTGGAAAGATATCCCCATAGCGAGTATCAGTTAAATTTCGCCTTTCAGAGAGAGCCAGTAGTGCTCGCCGCAGCCGAACGACAGGGCGAAGCCCGCGAGTGAGCGAGGAAGCACCAGGGAACTGCACGGACAAATTCTGCTTACGCTCGGAGTTTAATAGATACCCCGCTCTGCTTCATCCACTTATCCACGGGCATATTTTTATAAGATCTTTTTAAAGGGTTGTTAGGTTTACCTTTTTAGAATACCTCTCAGCCCTTTATTCATGCGGGTTTGAGAAGGATCAGTGTGACAATCTGCCCTTTCAGTGTGACAAATCACCCTCAACCTCCCTCTTAAAGTGTGACAGATTGCCCTTAACCCTGTGACAAATTGCCCTCATGATTTGCTGTATTCCACAAAGTTATCCCAACCTGTTGACTCTTTTTCAATTAGTGTGACAATCTAAATTCCTGTCACACTTTACACGGACCTGTCATGACGGAAGTTGCGGTTATCAACCATAAAAAACGTAAGAATAGCCCGCGAATTGTCCAGTCAAACGAACTGACTGAGGCGGCATACAGTCTTTCTCGCGATCAAAAGCGTATGCTTTATCTCTTTGTGGACCAGATCAGAAAATCTGACGGTACGCTGCAGGAGCATGACGGGATATGTGAAATTCAGGTCGCCAAGTATGCGGAAACCTTCGGATTGACCTCCGCCGAGGCCAGCAAAGATATCCGTCAGGCTCTCAAGGGATTCGCGGGTAAAGAAGTGGTCTTTTATCGGCCTGAAGAGGATGCCGGGGAAGAAAAAGGTTATGAGTCCTTTCCCTGGTTCATCAAACGTGCCCATAGTCCCTCCAGAGGGCTCTACAGCGTTCATATTAACCCGTACCTCATTCCTTTCTTTATTGGCCTTCAGAACCGTTTCACACAGTTCCGACTAAGTGAAACGAAAGAGATCACCAATCCCTATGCCATGCGCCTGTACGAGTCACTATGCCAGTACCGTAAGCCGGATGGCTCTGGCGTAGTATCCCTGAAAATAGACTGGATCATGGAGCGCTATCAGCTTCCGCAAAGTTATCAGCGTATGCCGGACTTTCGCCGTCGGTTCCTGCAGGCGAGTGTAGATGAGATTAACAGCAGAACGCCAATGCGCCTGTCTTATATAGAGAAAAAGAAAGGCCGCCAGACGACTCATATAGTCTTTTCTTTCAGCGACATAATGTCGATCACACCTGAGTGAGCTTTGAGGGTGATTTGTCACAATTAGCAGGGTGGTTTGTCACACTAGAGTTAAAGCTCTCAGGGTGATTTGTCACAGAACAGTTTGCCTTCCATTGCCCTGACTGGTTTTCAGGAACTAAATGGTGCCAATTTTGTGCTTTAAAAACACCTAATGAGGGCAATTTGTCACATTTAGTTCAGAGCAGCTTGTCACATCTCCCCTCAGCCCTGAGTGTCGTTTGTCACACTTAAGAGCGTCCTTTCCACTTCTGGCTGAGGGTGCATTGTCACTATTTGAATTCAAAACCGCTGCCTGTAACTATTGGTGCATTTTACCTGCACTAAAAATGTGTTTGAGCAGGAAGCTGTTAAATGTCCTGTCCGGAGGTTCTGGCCAGCCCGGAGGATCAGTTAAGAGCACACCTTCCTGCTCCATCCAGCTATGTGTTTGTAGTTTACGCTCGACATACTCCTCGGATTCAGAGCCCATTGTTTCAATGATGAAAGTGGTAACTGTGTTTTCTTTGCTCGGAACCACATTCAGTATGAAGTCAGGATGAATGACCTCCTCAACCCCATTCTTAGTGCTTTTAGACGTGAAAAGTGGCTTGCTGAGGCTGATCGCATCCGGATGATTTTCCTGACGGCCAGCATAGCTGCTGGCGTTTATAATTACCTTCAGTGTATCGCGCTCTTTGTTGCTATCCACAGGTACCGGATTATCAAGCGTATACGCGGCATGCGCATAGCCCTCATGGCAGTAAACCTTGCCATCCCTACCTCTGCGGTATTCCAGAATTGCCCAGTATGGGGCCCGACTGCCAGTGTTGTAGGTGCTTTCTCCATTGATACTGACTCGAGCTTCAGGCCTATGGATAAAAGTATTACTCCGAACGCTAAAGGTTACTTCTTCCCGATTGGCATCGGTCGCAATACCAATGATATACACGCATGCCTCCTTATCACTGCTATCAGTCTGCAGTGAAACTTCTAGCTGAGTCAGCATGTCGTTAATCCGTTCGAGTGACAACCAGGGCGCGCAACTGAACAGCCTATTAAGCTGTGTTCCATTGCCCATTGTATGTTCATCCAGAACTTCTTTTATTCTATTGACCGAACCGACTAACCCCGGACTTTTATATTCAGGTACTAGTTCAAGTTGGTTCAGGCCAGCTGCCTGAATGAGAGTCAGCAATTTTCGGCCCAGAGCTGGAATGGGTTTAAGAGTTTTGCGTCGACGCTTACGGGGCACCACCGGCCCTTCCACAGCGTTGATTTTGGTGTCTTTCTTCTTGTCGGGTAACCAGTCATTCCCGCCAACCGGATTTAATGGGCTGGTTTTTCCTTCAGGGATAGTGTTATCAGCATCCTTATTTTTCTTTAGCCTGAACAAAGGGCACTGTTCATCATGCTGTCTTGTCGTCTTGACGTGGCGTAACCTGGCAACGTTAACCTCACAGTTAAAAGGACCTTCAATGTTCGGGTCATGTTCGACGCAATCACATTTTAACCACAACTTACGGCGGTCCATTTCTTCAAGCACAGAATTTGCTATACGTAAATCAGCCTGAGCGGGTTTTCGACCATTGCTGAAAACATGCAGCAATGCCTCTCTCTCTGCCAGATTCAGTTTCCTTTCAAGCCTTCCCCTTGGATTTTTTTTCCAAACCAGGTCCATTGATTTACTCCTTCACTCAAAAGTGTGATTGCGATAACAAGATCGTATCTTGATATCATAATATCTTATTAAGATGATAAGTATATTGTCATTGTTCATAGAGTATTGAATTTAATTCAATTATTAACAAAGTAAGTTAATATGATAACAAGATATCAATGCCGAGGCATATTGATAATTAATTTTTATTATCCTATTATCTTAACAAGATAACAAACAGGGTGTGCGGAATATGATCATTGTTCTTGGTAGTCAAAAAGGTGGAGTAGGTAAAAGTACGCTCGCAGTTTCCATCGCTGCATATCTTATGGCACTAGGAAAGCGAGTTCTCATTGTAGATGCCGACGATCAAAAATCAGTGCTGACTTGGTATAATAATCGACCAGAGAACTTGCCTCATATGCCTGTTACTGGAGCGTCCGGCAACATCAAAGCCATGCTAAAAGAGCATGAAAAATCTTATGACTTTGTTATCGCCGATTGTGCTGGCCGTGACAGTGCAGAGATGCGAAGCGGATTAATGGCTGCAGATGTGTTTATTTCCCCTTTACGACCGTCCCAAATGGATTTGGATGTCGTTCCTCACACATGCTCTGTCTTTACTGCAGCTAAAGATTTCAACGAGTCGGTACGTGGGTATTTAGTGTTGAATATGACACCAACTAACATGTTCGTTAATGAAGCTAATCAGGCAGCGGATGTTCTCAAAGACTTTCCGGAAATGAATCTGTCTAATGCTCGCGTATGTGACAGAAAAGCTCACAGGGATGCCTGGGCCGAATCAATGACTATTTTTGAAACACAGAACATCAAAGCCCAAGAAGAAATTGAAGCTCTGGTTAAGGAGATCATTCTGTGAGGAATAGAGCACAAACACCGCCAAGGGACGAAGCTTCGTTTATAAACGGAGGCACAGCTGGTCTCACCGCAAAAAATCCAGATGAACCAAGTAATAAATCTGCGACTAGTAAAGCAAAACCAGTCAGTATCTCTCTTGCTGAAGAGAATCTTAACTCAATTGATAATGTCATAAAGGAAGAGATGTTATCAGGGAACAGGAGAGTAAATAGATCCGATGTTGTTAGAGCTGCAGTGATGGCATTAGAAAATTTATCACGAGAGGAAATCTCTCAACTAATTGAAAAATCTAGATTAAAATAATATTAACTTAATAAGTTACTAACTTATTAAGTTGGTAATTAGAAGTGGCGGCATTGATAAATTAACAAGATGGTAAGATGGTAAGATGGTAAGATGGTAACTTACTATCTTGTTAGATTGCTA
Organism: Enterobacter sp. 4974935; assembly: GCF_058661735.1. NCBI lineage: Bacteria > Pseudomonadati > Pseudomonadota > Gammaproteobacteria > Enterobacterales > Enterobacteriaceae > Enterobacter > Enterobacter sp. 4974935. The sequence goes on along the minus strand of NZ_JBZWGT010000001.1, from coordinate 89,050 downwards.
TCTTAGCCACCTATTTTTTTAAGCAACGCCACCGCCTCATCGCCCGGCATCTGGAACTGCACCCGGTGCCGTGCTGCCACATCGAGCGCAAACACCTTCGTATACACCTCCGTCGAGCTGATGCTCTTGTGCCCCATTAAACTCTGCAGCACCTTCAGCGGTATGCCTGCGTACAGCATGTGCATCGCGTAGGAATGGCGGAACGTGTGCGGCGTCACCGGCACGGAGAACGTCACCCCGTCGGCCGCTGCCGCTTCAACCGCTTCGCTGAGCCAGGTGCGGACCGTCCGGTCGGTGATCTCCCAGATGCGCGCCTTTTCGGTTCTACCGCTTCGCTTGTTACGTCGTTCAAGAGGTATTTTCAGCGTGGCCACCATCATCTCCAGCTGACCGACATAGTTCGAATCGGAAAGCGGAACCAGGCGATGCGCCTGACTGCCGGCAGGCGAGCGGCCGGCCGTTCGGGCCGCTTTCTCCGCCCGCTGCTTGAGTGTGGCAAGCTGTACGAACGGGTAGGGCGGCGCCAGAGAAAAATCACTCCGGGTCAGCGCTAGCGCCTCGTTAATGCGCGCGCCTGTGTTCCAGAGGGTTGCCAGCAGCATCTTGCGGTGGAGATCGGGTACATAGTGGAGCAGGGCACTCACTTCCGGCGCCAGTAGATATTTCGGCAGTTCGTCCTGAACGAGCGCCATCTGGCGCAGGGCCAGCGCGGCAGGGTAGTCGATGGCCACCGGCAGCTGCGCGGCAGAGAAAGAAACGCCCTGGCCTGGGATTGCCGGTATCATTGTTTATTGTCCCAGGTGGACAGGTATTGCACTGTAAGTCGTGCCAGTGCTTTCTGCGCGTAATCCTCGCCCGTGAGCACATTGATTTCTCCCCGGCGTTCCATCTCTGTGCCGATGGCGCTCAGGGTCGTCGTTACCGGAAGCAGCCGGCGCAGCTGCAGGGCGTGCCCGCATGCGGAACGATTACGATCGGCAAATTCATCCTCATCGCGGGAATATGTTCCGGGCGCCGGCCGTTCCCGGCCGTCCTTTTCCGACTGCAGCTGCTGGCACAGCATCAGCAGTTCAATGATCTCTTCTGCCGCCTGGGCAGCCACCTTGTCATGGTTCATTTCTGTATCCATTGTTTAAAATATTTCGTCATCGGTACGATACAGGGCATCTTCTTGGAGCAGGGTGACTGCGGCTGTTTCAATAAAATCAGAAACCAGCCGGATAGCGTCCTTAACCCGGTCAGGCCAGATATCGACAGGTTCATGGCTCAGAGTAATTCCATTACGGTGAACCAGATCGTTTCGTGTATTGATCACGACTTGCAGTTGCTCAGTCTTCCAGTAATGAGGCGAAACTAGCATGGTTGAAAAGTATCTTGTTATGATTTTAGGGTTCTGAAATGTCATCTTCGACACTAGAGCCTGAGCTCGCCAGATGTAAGCCTTATCAGGTGTTTTAACATTAGGTTCCTGCTCGCTCCACAAAGGGTCACGTAGGACTTTTCTGTCTTCCTTATTACGGACCAAGGAATCTGCATTCTGAAGGAAAAGTTGAAGGTGAGGCAGATGATTAAGAAGCGCGCGTGCGCTGTACATAAGGAAGCTGTCCAGCACGGTTACAGTGTGAGCAAAGGCCATCCTTAAAGCGATGTTGGGCTGGTCGTTAATGATCAGGCTTTCCAGTTCTCGAAGTTCGTCCAGAGCTTCATGAAGACGATCGGGAATCCGCTCAAGGGATGCCTCAAAATCTTGCTGTTCGGCGGCTTCTTCCATCCAGTCCTGAAACCAGCCATATTCCTGCAAAGCGTGTTCCCATTCAGGAGTTCCTTCTTCTGCTTCAGGATAATTAGTGATTACCCATTCATGGGCCCGCTCCTCCTGAACTTCACATAGCCATTCTTTGGTGCTTCCCATAAGTTATCCCCCCGCATTTAACAAATCCCGCCACCGGTTAACTGAAGAGACACAGTCTCGTCACGGCCTCATCCCTTTGCGTCAGGTCGATGCCCCATATTTCCTTCAAATCAGAACTGCGTGACGGCGCGACCGGCCAGTGCAGTATGGTCCATCCGTCACAGCCTGGAAGGCTGAGCTTCCTGGCAACCACATGATCATATTCGCTGAGAAGGAATAATTGCTGAATACTGCTGTCATCCTCCGTAATCAGCATATGCGAGCAAAGGGTCACTTTTTTATAGCCCTCAGCAATGAGCCCGTCGATCACATCCTCATAACCCATACATTTCCTTACCAGGCTTATAATTGTTAAGAGTAATTATGACGCGCAGCATAATCAGCTTCGCACAACCCTGCGTCTGTCACCCGGATGATTTTCCCATGCCGTCATCATTTTCAGGCTGATAATAAGCAGACGTATAGCCACACTGTTAAATTACCGGAAGACCGTTCCGGTGAGATCCGATTTTTAGGCTATAATGCAGTTTCCGGAAGTGTACCACGGTCAGGGAATAACCACACCGCCCTTTTCCGGTGCTGTGCGGCCGGTCACGGGGCAGGGGGTAAACACAACATATAGATAAAAACGCAGCTGACAGTGTGGCACATGTTGTGTTTCTGCGCTGCCACGCGCCGGTGGGGCTGACGGAGATCCGGAACCACCAGAAATCGGATCTACATGAGAAGAGAAACACTCTGCTGCTACATTGGCAATAAATACTGACTATTATTGCTGTTAGAACACTATTGTTCTGAGTGCAATAATTACCTTACTCTTTTGCCCGAAAACTCATGACTGGAAGTCAATCGGACATTCTCCTTTGTCACTGTTTAAATGCGGCCGGGGTTCAGATCAAAGATTGGTTAACCGGCGATGGAAATAAAATGAAGCCGGAACGGGATCGCCTTACTATGAATGACATTATTTGGCCTCCGGGCATTCATAAGCGACTGAATAAAGGTATCAGGGAATGTATCCCGTATTTGAGAATGGATCCTGCTGGGTCAAGGTGGATTTTCACCTGCATACCCGTGCAGACAAAGAATTTCGTTATGCCGGGGAACCCGACGAATATATTCGCGACTACGTCAGTGCCCTGAAAGCGGCTCATGTGGGAATGGGCGTGATCACCAATCATAATAAATTCGATCCCGGCGAGTTTAAGGCCCTGCGCAGAGCCGCACGCCGTGAAGGCATAGGGCTGCTTCCCGGCGTTGAGTTGTCCGTTAATGACGGTCAGGCCGGCGTGCACACGCTCGTGGTGTTTGCCGATGAGTGGTTTATCAATCCGCAGCAGACGAACCATATTGAAAGTTTCCTGACGGCCACGTTTGCGGGCGTTGATAATTTTGAGAACGAAAATGCCCGTTCAACAGAAAATATCACACAGACCATCCAGCGCCTTGACCGGTACGAACGGGATTACTTTATCGTGTTTGCCCACGTTGAGGCGGATAACGGGTTATGGGGAGGGCTGAGCCCTGGCCGGATCGGGGAGCTTTTTGATAATGACCTTGTCCGCCGGCGCGTGACGGGATTTCAGAAAGTAATGACCCATGACCTGCGGGTCAAAATTCAGGGCGTGCTCGGTGCGCGCTATCCTGCCGAAGTCCAGGGATGCGATGCCAAAACGCTGGATCACATCGGTGCCAGAAAAGTCGCAAGTTACCTGAAACTGGGTGATTACAGTTTTGACGCTGTCCGCTTTGCGCTGCAGGATTTCCCGCATCGCGTCGGCCCGGAGAAACCGGCCCTGATCCACAGCCACATCCGCCAGATAGCCTTCGAGGGAGCCGGTTCGCTCGGCGGAACCGTGGTCAAATTATCTCCGGAGCTGAACACCCTGATTGGGATCCGCGGCAGCGGCAAATCCTCCATTCTTGAAGGGATCCGGTATGCCCTGGACATTCCGTTTGGCGAGAAGGCCTCTGACCGCGACTACAAAGAAAATCTGGTCAGTAATATGCTCAAAAGCGGGGGGAAGATTACCGTTGACGCCGTGTGCCGTCACGGACGGGCCTATCAGATAACCCGCATCTTCGGTCAGGAGCCGCAGGTTATTTTTGACGGTCAGGCCCGGCACGGGGTGGCGCTTCGGGAAACGGTTCTGCACAAGCCGGTGTATTTTGGCCAGAAAGATCTGTCCAATACCGGCGCGGGATTTGAACACGACCTGATTGAAAAACTGGTCGGGGAGCGCCTGGCCGCCGTGCGGAACAAAATCCGGCAGCAGAATGAAGTCGTCCTCGACAGGTTACGCGAGTATCGTCGTCTGAAAACAACAGGAGAAACACTTTCCGAATGGCAGGCGAAAGAAAGGGATGCGCAGTTCCGCCTGCGCTTTTATGCCCAGCATGGTATGGAAGAAAAACTGGCGCATCAGACCACCTTCGGACGGGATGAGCGCTACCTCAGCAGTACCACTGCACGGGCAACCCTGGCGCTGGACAGTCTGCAGGACGGGATCAGAGAAACACTCGATGAGCTGAAGCAGGAGCAGAAACATGAGTCAGCGCATAACCAGGCAGACATTGATGATTACAGTGCGGGATATGAACGCTTCACGGCCCATCTCGACTCCCTGAACACCATCGTGGACGGCGCCCGCCGGCTCCTCACAGAACTCGATACGAAGCAGCAGGCCTTCCTGGAGAAAAAGCTGGCGCTGACGGAGGAATTTGCCGAAATAGAGCGTGGACTGGCTGAAGAACTGCGGCTGGCAGGCGTGGAAAACGCCGATCCGGCTGACTTTCTGAAGCTGAAGGCCGGGCTGGAACGTGCGGAACAGAAAATTGCCGAACTGACCCGGGCTGAAAGCAGTCAGGCGTTACTGGAGAAAAGTCTGACAGAGGCGCTGAGCCAATTGTATGAACTCTGGGTGGAAGAATATCAGGAAATTGAAGCCGTGCTGGCCGGCATCAGCCAGGCCGGCTCGCCCCTGAAGATCGTGCCATCCTTTGCAAACGACAAAAAAGCCATGCAGGCCATTCTGAAAGAGGCCTTTACCGGCAGCCGGCTGCGGGAAAGTACCTACCAGACCGTTGCTGACGCCTTCAGAGACTTTGGTGAACTCTGGCTGAACAGGGACAAAATCCCGGGGATTATCAGCGGGTCTGCGGAGACGTTCAGCGAGTATCTGGAACAGCAGATTGAATCGCTGATTTCCTGGCAAATACCCAATACCTACTCCATTGAATTCCGTGGCAAACCCCTGGAACAGCATTCGCTGGGTCAGCGCGCCTCCGCTTTAATGCTGTTTGTTCTGAATCAGCAGGATAATGATGTGGTGATCATCGATCAGCCCGAAGACGACCTGGACAATCAGACGATTTATGACGACGTGATTAAAATCATCCGGGCAATGAAACCCCGCACGCAATTTATCTTTGCCACTCACAATGCAAACATTCCGGTGCTGGGAGATGCAGAAAATGTCTGTGCCTGTGAATATTCAGACGGGAAGATCCAGGCGGCCGGTGGGGGCGTGGATGCCTCCTCTGTACAACAGCATATCATTTCAGTGATGGAGGGAGGGCGGGAAGCCTTTGAGCGGCGCAGGGAGGTTTACGGTTCATGGCTCAGTAAAACCTGATGCCACTATGTTCATTGAGCATGAAGAAAAAGCCGCAGATGCGGCTTTTTCTGTTTCCGATTATAGCTTTGTTCGGATCTCGGGAAAGGAAGAAAGGAATTGTTGCAGGAAAGCACAAAAAACGGTGAATTGTTGTAATACGAGAATTATTGCCATACAAGCGATATTATTAATTTTTTATTACCGTTAGAGGGAAAGTGCATCACAGGTCAGGTTGCAGGCGCCGGTGAACATCACCGTTACGGCTGCTATTCCATGAACTGGGGCGTCGTGCGTTCTCGGTCCGCGAACAAAAATTCGGTATGTTATGGATTTTATGCCATCTGATGTACGTCATGAACCGAAGGAGAAATACGTCAAGATGCTTAAAAGCAGACCGCCAACATGTCTGCTTTTATCTGCACGTTAATAATTTACCGCACTAATCATTGTGTCTACGAGCATTATCTGGTTTCAAGCTGACACGGACAATTACTGAAACGGCAATAATTTTGGCTACAACAGCTTCTTGAGCGTGAAAAAGTATCGCCAGGACAGTTGCTTCGAGATCTTAAAAGAGACAACAATTCACTGTTATAGGTAAATGTATGAATTATCTTAATATTTCTTATTACCCCATTAACTACAACACCAAAATCAGTAGGAACTAAAACTGCATCTGTTGGTATAGAAAAATCTCCCTCATACCAGATAATAAGCCTAAATTTTTTTAACGATTCTATAACGATAAACCTAGTACCAGTATCAGGGTTAAAGATACCTTCTCTTGTTATCCATTCCATGTTTCTTCTCCATATACGATGACCGCCAGTTCACAAAAACAAGAATAGCAATCATTCATTCCATGTCTAACAGGAATTCATAAACTTAACAAGTTGATAAAAATATTGATTAATAAAAAAATAATTACAAAAAAATCCTTCAGAGCCGAATTCTCCAAATAAACAAAATTAGATATATGACTGAAAAAAGTTAGTTATCATGAATGTTTTAGAGGATTAGCCTGCATTTCTGTCTAGAGAAAAATATTGTTGCGAACCGCATTCTTTACTGTCACTTTAAATCCACGGATTATTTAATTGTAAAGAAAGGAAAATTACCTTATAAAATGGTATAAGTATAACCTGAGGATATGATAATGGAATGTAATGGAAATTATGGCTTTGTTATCAACAGTGAATATCTCGTTTTGAACGAAATGAGATGTATTATAAGGATCATCTCAAACAAAAAACTGAAATTTTCGGGGAGCACTTCTGTTTCATTTAGTAAAACCGCAATGAAATTACTAAGTTATATCCTTGAAAAATCACTTAGAGACGATGGGGCTGGCATTATCACTCGTGAAGAAATCATTAAGAATGTACTTGATAATATTTATGTGTATTCAACGAACCAGAAATTTCACTACATATTACATGAGATCAAGGAAAAATTAAGCATTATCGGTTTGCCTGAGGACTTTGTCGTTTCTTATAGGGCAAAAGGTGTGCGTATCACCAACAAATCTGTTATTGGCCTGTACATCAAATAAATGCAACGCCTCCGTTAACATCTCCGCACACATGAAACAATTTTAGTAGAAATGAGGTTGCAATGGAGTTAATATCAAACAATTCCTATCTTAACTGTGGTTTAAAATGTCTCCTGACAGATCTTTTCAATAATGAATTGGACAGAACCAGGGTATTCGATTTGTGCTTTCCTGTCACAAATACCTCTCCTCCTCGCAGGAATGAAAAAATAATCTACCTGACCCACACAAAATACCCACTGGCCTTAAAGCAATTGGTGTTACATTACCTCCCCCCTGGCAAGTTTATAAGTATGCGTGATCCTGTATCAAAGATTAATAAACAATTTTTACAAACAAAGATTATTGATGAAAGGATCAGGAAGCAAGCCTATGTAACACTAACAAAAATGGAGTTAAAGGTTATTGAGGGGCTATTGCGCACCCAGTCTGTTAAAATATGCGCAAAAGAACTATCGATTACTGAAAAATATGTCAGCGCTCATAAAGTAAAAGCTCTGAGCAAACTAGGCTTCACAGGGGTAAGAGATTTGATCTACTTTTATAAAATAATAGAATCTGTGTGCGGAATAAAGATGAAATATTCGGCGGAAAAATAAATTCCATAACAGCAGGCCAGTTCCACAACTAGCCTGCTGTTCTTGATTATCAGAAGCTAAGCCTGAAACCAGCATTGGCCATCACTGGCGTTTCAATATTATGTCCATTCTGGTAATTTGCCTCGGCATAAATATTGGCGGTTTCAGAAATCTGAACATCAATACCTGCACCGTAACGTCCGGTGTTGCCCGAGAAATCATTATTGAAGGTGTATTGATCGTTAATGCGGACATCGTTATTTTTCACAAACTCTCGCGCGACAGCAGCCTTAATATAAGGTCTAACCTTAGCACTACCTAATGTGAAATCTTTGCCTGCATTTACACCAACTTCACCCTGTACAGACTTATCATTACCCAGTTTAGCAGTCATTTCATTGCTAAGAGAAATGTCTTTATCTTCAGCCCGAAATGCTGTCATTCTGGCGTATGGTTCGATCCAAAAACTTTGCTGCAGCGATATAGTCCATCCAGTTTCCAGGGAGCCGCCTATACCGTTCTGACTGTAAGAGTCAGTAACTGCTGTACCATCTGTCATTCTGGCATTCAAGTTGTTACTGAAGTGGTTTCCTTTAATCACAGCATCCAGATAGAAACCGGACATATCAACATATGTGCCATAAATACCAATGCTGCTACTGTCAATACTGCTACTACCACCCCGTGCATGTTTAATTTTATTATCAGAGAATGAGACGAATGCTCCTACAAATAAGTTACCTCTTTCCGTTGGCAAGACTTTATCGCCACCCACTTCCATTCCATTCTGTTCCATTCGGAAGGCAGAATTAGCGGTACCATTAATATGACTATTATTAGTAAAGTAACGTCCCCAAACACCACCAGAACTGTCCTTACCGTTTCGAACATCCCCTTTACGATATCGTAAATTATCCAGTTCACTATTGAAGATAAGCTGAGGAGCTATGGCCATACTTAACACAGCATCAGTGGATGCTGATGTCGTACGATCCGATGGTATATTTGGGTTTACTGGGTCCGGGTTTACTGGGTCCGGGTTTACTGGGTCCGGGTTTACTGGGTCCGGGTCTACTGGGTCCGGGTCTACTGGGTCCGGGTCTACTGGATCTGGGTCCACGGCGGCATCCTGAACCAGGAACCAGTCGCTTCCCTGTTTGGCAAGAGAGTACTGCCATGTCCCTGCATCGACTTTTCCGCCAGAAACCAGGAATCGAGAATCACCAGAACCAGTATGCACGACCTGAAGCTCGTCTTGCCCTTTTACTGGCTCCGCACCTGTATTTTTTATAAACAGCATATGTGTACCGGTAGCCTCTCCGGTAACATTCAGCAGGTCTCCTGCATGTGAAGCAAGTTCCGTATTCATAATAAAATTACCATTACCGGACAGCGTCCCGGTAGTGAGAGTACGGAATCCCCCATTATCATTAAAGTCAACAGTACCGCCATTCATAATCAGCCTGGAGACTTTATTGTCGCCGGCCAGACGCCATTGGCTACCTGATCTTATAGAAACATTATTGGCATTGATCAAATTACCGGACAGAGTTGTATTTTCCTGTAAAGCGACATTCATTGTTGCACTCTGAGACGCTAGAAGATCGCCTGACAGGGTGACATTATTGAGGCTGACGTTAGTTCGAGCGCTATCCCCCACATCGATAAGTGCGTTACCGGTACTGGAGAGAGTAGTTCCGTTACGCAGCTCAATCGTACTGGCTGAATCTGAAAGAACTTCAATGGCGGCCCGGTTGCCGGTAATACGAGTATTTTCAGCCGTAAGGGTGGAGGTCCCTTCCATCACTACAGCAGAAGCTGTATCTGCCGTGATATCTGAGCCGGTTGCTGACAGATTGGTATCAGTCAGATCGAGTGCATTAAGGTCGCCGGCAGTGTGAATTACTGAGTCTGTGATGGAAGCCGAGTTATAACCGTTAATACTGACAACACCGGAATTTTCAATTGGTCGCGTTTGTGGCAGGAGATTTTCAACTATTTCCGTTTATTTCTAAAGGCGTTAATGCATAACTTGTTGAAGACATTGCCATAAGCGCCAGGGCAGAGGCGATAGAGCGAGAGAGATAACTTCGGGTAATGATAGATGGCTTCATATGGTGGTTTCCGGTATTGAGCTAAAATTGCACAGACATCTGAATTTAGTGGGGTATGCCGGGTAAGGTACTCATTCTATAAAGACCTTTCTTACCGCAGGGCTGTTTTTCGCATTCCCTGACTATTGCACTTCTTATGAAAGATAGAAAATTTTCTAAAACAAAATTGCATTTCAATAATAGTGACGCAAATCAAATTTGTCAAAAAAGGGACCAAAAAAAATATGAGATCACATTTTAGCCAAACAGATGAAACAAAGATGCATACAAAATGCAACTTATTGTTAAATAAACCTGATTATTCTTATAAAAGCCGCACCTTATTAGTAAGAATGATTATTATTAAAGATATAAATCATCACATGCTCTTTCATTTCAGACCTGATCATGATACTTAACTCAATAATTCAGGGAGTGAACAACAAAAAACGAAGGGACAGAATAACACCGAGGAATCGGTTGGATATAGTTATGGACATGGTCAAAAGCTTGCTGATTATTATCCATATAGCATAACCAGCAATAATTAAGGGGTAAAATGCAAAAGCTGTCAATTTATGATTCAATGGCGTTGGGATTAATGACCCTCGCATTATTTATTGGTGCCGGGAATATTATATACCCTCCGTTTGTTGGCCGAATTACGGGTTCCTACTATCTGGTTTCGGCTATTGGTTTCAAGATTTCAGGCGTTTTACTTCCCATGCTGGCAATGATTGTTCTTGCAGATAAAAAAGGAGACCCGCTTGCGGTCTGCGCCCCTATGGGTAAGTTCTGGGGTACAGCGCTGGCGTCGAGTTTTTATCTTTTTTTGGGCGTTTTTTTTGCAAGTCCCCGAACCGCTACTGTTTCTTATGAAATGGGATTAAAGAATTTTACACCTGATAATAATCTCTGGCTCTGTGGGTATACGATCTTCTTCTTCGGCATAGTCTGGTTTCTGGCACGGTATCCAAACCGTCTGTTAAAAACGATTGGCTATATACTCGCCCCGCTCAAGTTACTGTGTCTCAGCTGTCTTGCTGTATATTCAGTTCGCTCGCACGTAGCGCCAGTGACTAATTTTTCCGGAGCAGAATCCATTAAGGCTTTCTCTTATGGATTAACAAACGGCTACCTGACTATGGACACCCTCTCAGCTCTTACCTTTGGTGTTATTATAATCAATAGCATGAAAAATAGAGGGATCACCGATAAAGAAAGTATCAGGCATTACACAAAAATAGCCGTTCTTCAGGCAGGCGCCGGGCTTGCTGCTATTTATTTTTGTCTGGTTAAGATTGGAGCTGGTTACGGACAGACCGGGAATTTTTCAAATGGTGCTCAACTCCTGAGCCACTTTATTGTGGATAATATGGGAACACCGGGTACGGTGTTTATGGCGGTGCTGATATATCTTGCCTGCACTGTAACAGCTGTGGGTTTAACGTCCTCAACCGCAACGCTGTTCAGTAAGATGTCTGGTATTCGATATAGCACATTACTTCCAGTGGTGGTCTTCATTTCCTTTCTGATAGCAAATGTTGGGTTGACCCGTCTTATTGGGTTTTCGGTTCCGGCACTGTCTGTCATTTGTCCTGCATGTACAACGCTGATTTTACTAACTCTTTTCAGATGGCCACCTTCCTCCATTGCACTCCCTGTCTGGATAAGCATTGGATTCAGCTCTTATGAAGCAATTGTAAAGCCATATGGTTTTACAGTGGCGTTTCTCGACAGCCTGCCCCTGAATGGTTTGTCACTGGCATGGGTGCCTCCCACAGTGCTCATCGCTGTTTTTCTTCGAATCTGGCATAAATTAGCCACCGTCTCTCGTCCCATTTCTGGATAATTTAATTTTAAGGTGTGAGTATGACTATTCATGTAGTACAGGATTCAGCATTACCCCGAAGAAGATGGACTCTTAAAGATACAATCTGGATGCTGGGAATATACGGCGCAACTGTGGGAGCAGGCACTTTGTTCTTGCCTGTGGAAATAGGTACGCGGGGCCCTCTTGTCTTCATCATGCTTCTGGTATTAGCGTTTCCGCTGTCCATGGTTCCACACGTACTCATCTGTCGCGTTTTTATGCGTGACCATACGACGGCAGACAAGACATTACCAATGTTTGGTACGTTTTTTGGTGCAAGAGGACAGCAGGCAATTCGGGCCTATTTCTGTCTTGCGCATTTTCCCGTAACCCTGGTTTATGCGATTTCGTTAGTTAATGCGCTGGATAATCTGTTTACCGCTCATTTTCACTTTGCAAAGGTGAACCGAGCCTTGCTGACTTTAATCGTCCTTACCTGTCTTTTTCTGGTTCTCAGTAAAGGCCGTGAAAAAGTGGTCAATATACTTGGTGCGTTAGCACTACCTTTCGCTTTGACAATTGTTGCTGTTGCTGCCATTCAGATCCCCGGATGGCATCTCTCAAACGTCACGGATGCGTATAAAAGTACCGGCAACGTTTCGGCCGGTGAAACCATTAAAAATCTGTGGCTTACTTTACCACTGATTACGTTTGCTTTTTGCTCGACACCAATGATTTCCCCACTTGCTGCTCACTACCGTGAAAACGGTAATGGCGGTGAGAAAAATTCAGTAAGGGTGGTTCGTCTGGCCTATGGTCTGATATTTTTCAGTATTATCTTCTTTGTTCTGAGCTGTATATTAAGCACCCCACAGGAAACTTTCATATCGGCAAAAGCTCAGAATCTGAATGTTTTATCAGTAATGGGAGGCAACAGCGGTTCAGGTGTCATATTCTTTGCCGCGCCGTTAATTGCTGTACTTGGTATGACTAAATCATTTCTGGGAATCAGCCTGCCGGTAGCTGAAACGTTCACTGATCTCACTTCAGGGTTAACCAGAGCGGGCAAGAAAAAAAGTAAGTTTTTGTCCTTTTTGCTGATGTTCGCTGTATCATTCGCGGTCGTTTACACTAATCCAGACGTCATTAATCTGATTGAAACTGTTTGCGGCCCACTTATCGCAATTTTTCTTTTTTTGATCCCTGGATACCTGGTCTATACACGAGATGAATTGCAAGATTTAAAGGGAGTGGCAGCTATTACGGTTATTTTTGGCGGGATATTGACTGTGTCAGCCCTTATCTATTCTATGCTATAAACCATAGATATGTGTGGGATAGATAAATATGCTGTTCTCACATCCCTCTCCCCCCATACTTATCTATGGGGGAATTAGTTTATTATTTGTTTGCAACTCCCAGCATTAGGCTGCCCATCTGGCCATCAGCGCCCCTAACCAGATCCAGATCGGCCCAATGGGAGCAAAGGTGCAAAATGCGACATTTTTCACATATAAAGAAAGGCGGAAAAATCAAATAGAACGACGAACAGAATTTAATTTCTTGCCCGCTTATCTCCAGGGTTCATGCCGCGCCGTATCCTGAGACTGGCTGAGAATACGTATGACCGTAACCACCGAATGTGAGGACACAAAATAGATCATGTGCTGTTCCACCGGCAGCGAGCAGATATTGTCTCCCAGCTCCGCGCGATGCGTGCCTATGTCATGCATGGCCAGCACGTCAAAGACCGCTGCTATACGGCCGATATACGCATCCGCCTGAACAATCCCGAACTGTCGGAAGCTGTAGTCCCAGATTGCTTCCAGATCTTCTTCTGCTTTGGGTGTCAGCTCAATCTCTTTCATTTGCCACCCTGGCCCTGACATTATTCAGGAATGCATCCTTGTTCCATGGCTTCGCCTCGCCGCTGCTGAGTCCTTCGGCCAGGAGGTCGCGCAGTTGCTGAAGACGGGATTCAGCCTGCTTCTCACGCAGCAGCCGCAGCGCGTCACGCATGACTTCGCTCTGGGTACGGTAATCACCGGCCTTAACCAGGGAATCGATAAATTCACGCAGCTCATAACCCACGTCCACGGTCATCGTTCGGGCCATAACCCCTCCGTTTCATAATGTAAGATTTGTTCTTACATCATTATATCACCTTACTCCCCTGCTTCCATCTCCGGTATGTTCGCCAAAATACCCCGGCCGTGGTATGGAGATCCGACTTCGGGGGTTTTCGGATCTGCGCGGCGGGAAACAGCCGAGTGATATGATTATCAAGAGACAAGAATAAAATCATATAGAGTGTGATATTTGTCGTTAATCATGAAATCATATCTGATATGATATTTACAAATTAATAAATTAATCATACTGAGTATGATTTGATGCTTAACCGGACATTATCAGACGGAGCGTGCAGGATGGATAACGAAGTGACGTTTTCACTCAGCTATGAGCAGCTGACCCGGGAAGCAGAAGATGCGATTAAAAAATGCAATCTGAACCAGGACGGGATGGGTTATCCCCTGGAACTGGGTAAGGCTTCTGCCATTCTGAGTTTCTGGTATGGCCTGGCGCTGTGTGGTCAGCCAGACGCACGGGGAAGTGAGCGTGTGGAAGCCGACTGGCAGCGTCTCAGTGGCCTCGTTCATCAGCGTAAGGACGGTGGCGCGTGAAGAAGCAAAACGCACGTCGCCCTTCACCGCTGCAGCGGCGGGTGCTGATTGTGCTGGCCGCCCTCGGTGCGAAACGTCCGGGACCGGTGGCGACACGGGATATTGAGCGGGTGCTGGAGCAGGGCGGGGAGGCCCCGGTGTACGGGCCGAACCTCCGCGCCTCCTGCCGGCGCATGGAAGCCGCGGGCTGGCTGCGCACCCTGCGCGCCCCGAACATGCAACTGGCCGTTGAGCTGACGGACGCCGGCCGTGAGCTGGCCGCCCCGCTTCTCGCTGACGAACAGGCGCGCGTCCTGGCGGAACAGCGCGCAACGGCGGTCCGGGTTCTGCCCCTGGTCCCGCACAGCCAGACAGAGGAAGCTGACGACCGCCCGGTGGAGCTCGACGGTTGCTGGCACCTGGCGTGCCGGGGCGACTACGTTATCCGTCTTGACGGTACCACCTGCCTGCAGCTGTGGAGCGCGGACGGGCAGGTCACGCGCCTGGAAGGTGATCCCCTCCAGGTCGCCGCCTGGCTGCAGGCCTGCCACGATGCGGGGATTGCGGTCCGGGTGCAGATCAATGAGAGCGCCGCGCCGGAGGAGGGTTCACCGGACGGTACCGCGCCGGCGGACCTGACCGGCACCTGGTACCGCCAGCTGGACACCGCGCTGCAGGCGCTGGGGATCACCGGGCTGACTGAGGAAATTCGCCTGGCCGTGGTCAGTCCGGAAGCGTCCCTGCGGATGCTGCCGGCACCGGCGCGCCTGCTGCACGTTCTGCGCGAAAGCCCGGAGGCGTTCCCGCTCACGGCTGCCGGGTATCAGGAAGACACGCAGGCTGCGCTGGCTGACGTGCTGGCCCGCGCGGGGTTCACGGGCGACCAGGCGCAGGGGCTGCAGTGGAACCGCATCCGCTGGCCGCTGATGTGCCAGGAAGAAGCTGACCGGCGCGAACTGAACAGCCTGCTGGACGAACTGGAGCAGCGCCAGCTGTACTGCAACCGCGAACAGCTGACGGCGATTGTGTTTTCGCCGGTCCGCAAACCCGGCGAGCGCTGGACGGAACGTCTGCAGTGGCTCCTGATGACGGACGGATTCGGGTTCCGGAGTCCGCTCTCCCGTGACGCAGGCTCCAGGGCGCTGGCGATCCTGGCCGGTTACACGGGGCAGGAGGTGGCGGACCATCTGGCCACGGTTATCGTCTGGAACGACGACAGCGCGGGGATGCCGTCATGAGCACAGGCAACGTCAATCTCATCGTCACCTGCACGCGCCGTAAAACCGTGCCTGCAGGTGATGCGGTCTTTCCGGATGAACGTGACGTGGATAGAGCTTACGGGCTCTGGCTGGAAAGGCTGGAGCAGGCCCGTCGCGGATCGCCCTCCATGACCGCTGGCGAGCTGTATACGGGCCAGCACTGGAGCAGGGCAGCAGCAGCTGCGGCGCGGAACGGTGCCGAAATGTGGGTGATTTCAGCGGGTCTGGGGCTGCTGCACGTATCAGACCCGGTGGTCCCTTATGAAGCAACGTTCTCCTCGATGCCGTTCAGTCACAGCAGACTGTGGGAAAGCCTGACAGCTTGCCCGACTGCTGAACGACGGTATGCTTCCCTGAGGATGCTGATGCAGGCGAGGCCTGACGATCGGTTTGTGGTGGCCGCCTCTCCGGTGTACCTGCGTGCCGTTGAAGCAGACCTGCTCGCGGGGAGGAACGCGTTACGTGCGCCTGAACAGCTGCAGGTTGTCACCTCCAAAGGCTACCAGGGCGGCCTGAAGGACAGTGTCCGGTATACGAGCGCAGACATGATGAAAGAGCTGAATACCAACATGACCGGACTGAATGTCAGTTATGCCCTGCAGCTCATTGGCTGAGTGGATCTGCACACCAGAAAAGCAGATCAGGGAAGTTTCTTCAAAAGCCGCTTTCGCGGCTCTGCCTGTAACTGAAGAGTTCTACGGCGCGTTAATCGCCAGACGGTACATTTCGTGTATCGCAGCCGGACACCTGAGCGCCAGCTTTTGCTGGTCAAAAGCCTTTTTTCCCAGCAGTACATACCAGAATTCATAGAGCATTCTGGATGTCCGAGTACCATGCCGGCGGTAGTTCGCTCTGGCCTGTTCTGTAGCGGTAACGAGTTCGTTCAGCGTCATATGATAGTACCTCTTGTGGCCCAGGAGCATCCTGAGTCTTGCATACCCGATGCTTGTGTCACGACGCCAGTCAGGCAACAAAAAATCAGTACTGGCATACACCCGCCCTGACACTCTGGCATGTCTCTTCAGATAAATTAAAGTCCCGTAATGGGACAAAAAACTTGAGATAGTCCTAAAATGGGACTATCATCATGACATGAAGATAATCGCTATCAAGACACTGAGGGATTTCTGGACGGCGAATCCCGATGCAGAGCAGCCGCTAAAAGCCTGGGTAGATGAAGCCAGTAAAGCTGAATGGAAAACCCCGGCAGAAATCAAAGAACAATACCGCAGTGCCAGTATCCTTAAAAACAGGCGTGTGGTTTTTAATATTAAGGGAAATGACTACCGGTTAATTGTTGCGATTGCATACCAGCGAGGATGGATGTTTATCAAATTCATTGGTACGCATAAAGAATATGACAAAATAGATGCTGAAACTGTCAGCCTGGAGTAAACCCTATGCAGATTAAACCTATTAAAACTGAACAGGACTATGAAGCAGCTTTACGCGCCGTGGAGCCTATGTTTGATAATGAACCTCCTGCCGATACCCCGGAGGGAGACTTTTTTGAAATCATGTGTGTGTTGATTAATGAATACGAAAATAAACACTTTCCTATCGAAGCCCCGGACCCGATTGAAGCTATTAAGTTCAGGATGGAACAGCAGGGGCTGACGGTAAAAGATCTTGAGCCGGCAATTGGAAAATCGAACCGGGTCTATGAAGTGCTTAACCGCAAACGTAATCTGACGCTGCCCATGATCCGGAAATTACATTCAATGTTTGGCATTCCTTTAAAAAGCCTCGTTGGAGGATAAGCCGAGTTGAAATTTACATGCTTAATAACCGCAATGTATACAACCTGGGATAACGAATAATGAAACGGAAGTTCTGCTCACTGGTCCTGTTCGTTGTGGCGTTTTCGGCCAGTGCAGATATCAGCGGCCGGATTGTGCGCGTGCTGGACGGGGATACCGTTGAGATACTTGAGCCAGGAAACCGACTAACGCGCGTTCGCCTGGCTGGCATCGATGCGCCGGAAAAGAGTCAGCCCTTTGGCCAGCGTTCACGTCAGGAACTCTCATCGATGGTGGCTCAGCGGCCCGTAACCGTCACGGGAAGTGAAACGGATCGCTATGGACGCCTGCTGGGTACCATATGGCTTGGTATGACGGATGTAAATGCCGAACAGGTACGCAAAGGCCTGGCCTGGGCATACCGGTACCACGGAAACCCCGTCCGGCCAGGCTACGCTGTTCTGGAGGCCGAAGCCCGCCGTCAGTCAGTCGGACTCTGGTCAGAACCGGGTCAGACAGAGCCGTGGCGCTGGCGTAGTCTGCATCAGGATGAGCAAAAAACGAATAAAAATTAAGGTGATTATTGTATGACTTTCAAATTAACCGAAAGCAAACTGGAAATTCTTATCGATACGTTAAATGCCATTATATGCGGTGAAGTCAATATTACGCGTGAGCAGCGCGAAAATATGGTCAGGACGGTTGCAACCCTGGGTGGGTTAACAGAACGGCAGCGCCTCATCACAGCTGAAAAAGAAGCCAGAAAGCAGGTAAAAGAAGAAAAGGAAAAAAAACCACGCCTTCCGGATGAAGTTTTTCCGCGTTCCGGAAAACCGTGGGCACCGGAGGACTTGGACCTTATTCATTCGATTATTTCTGATATTCCGGATGACAGAATCGATGATCATATACTCTGGCTGTCGAAGAAACTTCAGCGGACCCCTTACGCCATCACCCTGAAGATTGTCAGTGAAGGCCGTATGAACGAGGAATGGGCTAAAGGGTGGAAGCCAGCCGCAAAATCTATTCGTGAAGATTTTGCTCTGGTCAAGGCAAAGGCATCAGCAAGTAATGCAAATAATTAATAAATTATCGTCATTCATTTACAATTGTCAATAATGTGACATGATTTATGGTGCTAATATAAAAATTTTATTGGGAATTTTCCTACTGCACTAAATATAATATTCACACGGCCGATAATAAGAGAGTAAGAAAGGGGGCGGTGTGAACGATTTTCATATTTTAAGTATTTGTATTCAGAATAAGGATGTGGCGGGCGCAATGCGTGTGCTGCGTGATAAATCAGAATTTGCGGTGCGCAAGATTCTGGAGAAACTTAAGGTCAGGGTCACAACGCAAACCGGCAGGGCATTCTGGCATTATGTTCAGGGCTGGCTGTTAACCGCGTGTCGCCAGGGGAATATACAGCATGAATCATTCAGTACCCAACGTTCTTCCCAGTATCCGGAACGCGTGCCAGTTCAGTCCCGCTGCACTCGATATGGTCAAGCTCCTCGCACTTCTGGCCATGATTATCGACCACACCAATACGGTGTTTCTGTCGCCAGCCTGGCCGATGATGTATGCGCTTGGCCGGATGGCCTTCCCCCTGTTCACGCTTATATGGGCGATGAACGTACAGCGCACCCCGGAACGACTGCAGAAGAGAGCCAATCGGTTGTGGATCTGGGCAATCATTACGCAGCCGGTGTTCAGCCTGGCCTTCCTTCATCACCAGCCCTGGTGGGCCCTGAACATTCTGTTCGTGTTTGCCGGCGTCACGCAGCTGCTTGCCCTGCAGTACCGGCACGGCCGGAAAGGAATGCTTGCCGGATATCTGATCCTGGCCCTAATGATTTGGCCACTGGAGCCAGCAAGCTACGGGCTGGCAGGAATTACGCTGGCCATCAGTATGGCAACCTTATCAGGAAGCAGCATACCCGGAGTGAAGCGACTGGCGGTCGCTGGCGTCGTGCTGTCACTGATTTGTTTAAACGGGTTGTCGCATATCCTGAACCTGCCCGCAGAAACATTATTACTGGCTACGCTGCCTACTCTGGTATTCCCCCTGGTGGTGGTTTCTTTCTGCAGGGAAATCTGTCCGGAAGGCCGCCAGCGTTTCATGCCGCGTAATTTCTTTTATTATGCTTACGCCGGCCACCTGGGGATTATTGGTCTGGTACAGTCTGCTTTTGGCTGACCTAGGATGACGTGATGGCTATCAGTGAGAAAGAGCTGATAGCCCGTAACCACCTGACAGGTTATCGGTCGGGCTTAACTGGTTATTAGCGCAGGGCATGTTAAACTTCCCGCAGGGAAAAGGAGAGAAGCATGAACCATGAAAGTGATCTGACGAACCACGGCTTCAGTGAAGAGGACATTGTCCGGCTGCGGGCCAGTTCAGCTAAAACGGGTACGGAGATGGATACCCTGCTGAACGATCTGGCAAACCGTTTTAAGGCCCTGATATGGGTGCTGTCAGTCATGTTCCTGATTTTTGTGGCCACACTTTTGGCTGGCTCGAGGATGCATGCCATTTCCTTTGGCGTGGCTATTCTTGTTCTTGGCACTCTGTTTACGATTACCATGCCTTTGAAGCTGGCCTATAAATCATGGCATTACCGCCGGAATCTCATTTCCCGGCGTCATCAGAAGTGATCAGATCGAAAACAACCTTAGCCTTTACCCCCCATCCCACAATTTTCATTGTCAGTTTACCCCGGGACATGGTGTCGATTTTCCGGTAAAAATCGGTGCTGATATAGTTAAACAGACGCCATGTTCCAGGTCTGGCCATTAATCCATAGACACTGTAGATATTGCCTGCAAGCGCGATCCCGTTGTATATCCCCAACCCTGTTGATCGTTCAAATCCCATGAATTTAGCGATGTTCATGGCACCATCACCAAACATACCCTGCGTGTCAGGTTCATTCAGGAACTGACGACCAACTTCACGGGTTATCGTGTTGGCCGAGTCGACAATCAGAATAGCCCCGGCAAGAACGCCAACGGGGGTCATTGAGGAAGTCAGCACGAAGCCAAATGCGCCCTGCATACCTGCCAGCACCACTTTAATTCCTGAGATGACATAACCGACCATCCGGTCTTCATCCCTGACGTATTTGATCTGGGCATATAGTTTCGCATAACCGGTCTGGAGCTGACGGCTCTGCTCAAGCAGACTGCTGTTTTCGGCCTGCAGGTTACGCAGGCAGGTCATGCACTCTTCGTCAGACTTTGCCCGCCGGGCACGCTCAAATTCGCCATTAATGACAGATTTAATTTCATCGATGAATTTGAGACGCGTCAATCCATCCCCCAGATGTCGGGCGCCAACAATATTAGCGGTATTGACGAGTTTGCGGGCCTCCAGATTAATCATGGTTTCTGCCCAGACTCGTGCCTGGCTCTTGTTTCCCGGAAGAATTATATCCATTTTACTCATCCTGATTGAAAATCACCCGTTTAAGCTTATCGCGCTCCCGGATTTAGGCAACCCTGCTTTAAAGGGTAAATGTATGCCGCGAAGCGGCATGGAGACGCCAGCCGGAGCTGAACCGGGTGATTCTGGTGAGGGGCGTCGTAACCGGCATCAGCCGTTACGGATTGATAGGTTCTGCCAATCCCATCCCTTTCCCTTGTATCTAACAGTTTGTGGTGATTAGCTACCACCACTGAAGCAGAGTGAGCCGCTCCCTTCCCTTAAGGTCAGAAAAGTCGGCACCGCTGAACCTTGATTTGCAGCATATGGCCCTCCGCTTCACCTTTCACGTCAGCACATCAGGTTGAACGGTTACCGGGAGCTCGACTCCGTATGTACAAGGCGAACAGGCGTGACGGTTTATGTGAGAGGAGTTTGACCATGTTTCCAGTCGGCATTGACGTAAGTAAAAACACCCTGGATCTTTGCATGCTTTATGACGGTATCAAAGGACGCATAAAAACCCGTAACATCCAAAATAACAGGCATTCAGTTGAAAATATTCTTCGCTGGCTCAGGCTTCAACACTGCGGTCCGGAAGATGTTCATGTGGTAATGGAAGCGACCGGTGTTTATCACGAACGGCTGGCCACTGAGTTACATGATGCCGGTTTCCGGGTTTCTCTGGCCAACCCTCACCGCAGTCGGGAGTTTGCACGTGGCATGGGAATCATGACAAAAACGGATAAGGTGGATGCGTATATGCTGGCCTGTTACGCATTCCTTAAGAAGCCACACCGCTGGGAGCCGCCGGCACCCGAAATCAGATATCTCGGCGCACTCCTGCGACGGCGGGATGTTCTGCTGGGTGATGCTCTGCGTGAGGAGAACAGGCTGGAAAAATACCTGTCGACAGACACACCTGCAGATATTATCAGTTCCTGCAGGCGTATGGCGCAGCTTCTGCGCGAGGAGGTAAGTAATATCGAGCGGCAGATTAAAGCTCATATCAAAGCCAGCCCTGCACTCAGGCGTGATTATACACTGCTGACCTCAATTAAATCGGTTGGTCCCCAACTGGGGATGCATATGCTGGTCGTGCTTCGCAGCCATAACTTTGTATCGGCTGAGCAGGCTGCAGCCTTTCTGGGCGTGGTGCCGATCGAGAAACGCTCAGGCACATCGGTCCGGAGCCGACCGCGGATGTCGAAAATCGGCCCTCCTCAGTTGAGAGCGAAGCTTTACATGTCCGCCCTGTGCGGAAAAATCTACAATAAGCGAATGCGTAATATTTACGATGAGATGTGTCTGCGGGGTAAACCTAAAATGGTGGCCATTGGTGCGCTGATGCGGAAACTGGTACACTGGTGTTATGGCGTCCTGAAGACCGGAACCGTTTTTAATGACGAAAGCCTGAAACAAGTACTGTCAACCTGACTGTACCAGGCTGGCATTAAACTCAAGGTAACGCTCACAGCAGTAAGTGAGCGCAGTCCGCTATGAGCGATAAGCGGACGCTATGTATCATTCAGGAATGTGCTAAACCTTAGCTACCGCTCTTAGGGAAGTTCTGATAGGTTTTCATTGTCACAAAAAAAGGCGTGCAATTATATTGTTCTTCATTGTGTTGTTTTTTTTCACTAATATGACGAATATAAGCCACAATCCCAGAATTTAAAAACAACAGTATATAGAGCCAGCTTGAGCAGGCTGGCTCTATAAAGTTCATGCTGTTATTAATAATTAAAGGTTTACGGTCTCGCCATCATTCGGAACAACTACACGGTCATCAATCTTGTTTTCTTTGATATAGGCACGCATATCTGCGCGGCTGACAGTTGTGTGGTTTACAGCATCCATATGCACCGTAATGATTTTTGCCTGCGGCAACATCTCATAGGCGTGACGGACATCTTTTGTGCCCATAATAATGCCTGCGTCAGGGAAATTCAGGTTGCGGGCATCACCGGTATTCAGCACTAACACATCCGGTTTGTATTTCACGATTGCCTTGTTCACGTCGGCATTCCAAAGGGTATCGCCGGCAACATAGACGGTTTTATGACCTTTTGCCGTGAAAACGACGCCCATGGCTTCGCCGAGGATCTCGCTGAGTGACGAGGCAAACATTTCGTCAGTACCGTGAGCACCGTGCGTTTTAACCACCGTAACATCGCCGAACTGCATTGTACCATTCAGGACTTTGACGTTTTTAAAACCCTGACTCCGGATTAATTTTGCATCATCTTCATGCTGGGCGATAATAAGAATATCTTTAGGCAACTTTTTCTGGGCTTCCGGATCCCAGTGGTCAAGGTGCGTATGGGTGACAATGATCCCTTCCACACCCTTATAGGTATCCTCAATGCTTACCGGCAGTTCAACGAGAGGGAATCGCAGCTGGCTGTTGTGTGTATTCTCAAAACCGGGATAAGCATCTTTTTTACCCAGCATTGGATCGATAAGAAATGTTTTACCCGCAATTTCTATTCTGCCGGTTGCATTGCGGATTTGCTGATAATGATCGGCGGCAAAAGCAGAGGACATTAATGTTGCACTCAGTACTACGGCAGCGAATAATTTATTCATGTTCATTCAGACTCCAGATAAGATATTGATACTACGATACAGTCCGCCATCAGCAGACATTTAAAAATATTAAGGGAAATAATTATGCCTGTATCTGATACCTGATTAGTTCCCGGCTGGCTTTAATTTCTCGTCAATCATAGGGGATACCCTTCTGATATGCCTGTGCCCACAGGGACAACTTTCGATGGTATCGGGTCATTGTTTATTTCGCAGGCGAAGAGTATGAAGAACCTGGCTCTGACCGGACCACCGGCCTGTAGGGCTTATCTCCCCCTGGCTTCACAATTTCTGTCCTGCTTCGCAGGGAATTTTCTGCACTGGCACGACAGGCGTTCGCAGGTGTACCTCCGGGCCTCGCTGCTGAATTGACCCGTTTTCATTGCTAATTGGCTGTGAGCCCTCTCACGTGTGTCCTGTCGTGCTCCGTATACTCCTTTCACCATGAGTGGGCGGATGAGCGGCAGCTTAACCTTGCCGTTATTTCCCTCTGCCCGGGACCCGGTCGGATGTTGTGTCATCTGGTTTCCTTCAGGCGGGTAAATGCCGGGCTGAGGCTCCCCGTCTGCTTAATTTCATTCCGGAGCTTCACTAACATGAGAAATATGCGTCAGCAGGTCCTGATACTTGCGGGATCACAGGCTATCTTTCAGTCGATATCGGTACTGATAATGACAATAGGCGGACTGGCGGGGGCCCTCCTGACGCCAAATCCTTCACTGGTGACGGTCCCCATTTCAATGGCAAGCCTGGGCACCGTACTGGTGATGTTTCCCGCCTCTTTATGGATGGATCGGGCAGGCAGAAAAACAGGATTCATTACCGGTACCCTGAGCGGGATTATGGCCGCCGTCATTTCCATGGTGGCCATGATCCAGGATTCATTCATCCTGCTGTGCCTGGGGATGTTTTTTCTGGGAATATACCAGGCCTTTGCGCAGTTTTTCCGTTTTGCTGCGGGTGAAGTTGCGCTGCCGGCATTCCGCACCCGGGCCATTTCGCTGGTTCTGGCTGGCGGTGTTGTTGCTGCCCTGTTAGGCCCGTTCCTGGCCAGCTACGGAAGCACACTGTTCAGCGTGACCTATATGGGGTCATTCCTCTTTATGGCCGTGCTGGCTTCGCTGGGGTTACTTCTGCTGTCGCGTTTACACATGCCTACACAGACCGCTGACCCGTCAGCACAGACCGGTCCCCGTCCGTGGTTCAGGATCATATCCCAGCCGTCTTATCTTGTGGCGCTTTTTTCCGGTGCTTCAGGGTTTGGCATTATGGTGCTGGGACTGACCGCCCCCCCCATTGCCATGAAACACTATGGGTTTGAACTCCCACAGATCGCTGTGGTTATCCAGCTTCACATTCTGGGGCGTTTCGTTCCCTCCTTTTTCACCGGAAGACTCATCGACCGGTTCGGTGTCACTACCATTATGCTGGCGGGGATCCTGCTCCTGCTTGCGTATATTGCGCTGGTGCTGTCCGGCGTCACGTGGGGATTTTTTGCCAGTGCGTTGATCCTGATGGGGATAGGCTGGAATTTTCTTTACGTCGGAGGGACCAGCCTGCTGGCAACGACCTACTCGGCAGCAGAAAAAGGCGTGGCTCAGGCGGCAAATGACATGAGTGTCTTTATCTTCAGTCTGATTTGTTCCCTGGGTGCCGGCCCACTGTTCAACGCATTTGGCTGGAAAACCATGCACCTCATCCTGGTTCCCTGGATCATCAGCCTGATTGCACCGGTGCTGTGGCTGATCTGGCATAAGAGGCGTGCGGTCAGACCGGCTCTGAAATAAGGACGCTGTCCCGCTGTTACCTGACGAGTCATTCCGCGTAAATGAAATTACTGCGCGACAGCTGATATCCTGCTGGCGCTGCTGACGGGCACAGGTTGACCTGATTTCATCGCCTAATGACCTGTGAGCGTGTCACGCCCACCGGGATCACCGTTTATAGTAATCCACCTGCCACCCCATGATCCGATCACCACGGGCGGGATGTGGCTTAAAATCTGATGAATCACTGGAGAGAGAAATGAAGTTAACGCAAGTCCGTAATGCCACCCTCATGCTGGAATACGCCGGAAAGAAATTCCTTATCGACCCGATGCTGGCAGAAAAAGACGCCTGGGATGGTTTTGCCGGAAATGCGCGTCCGCACCTCCGCAACCCTATGGTACCGCTGCCTGTGGCGGTTGAAACGCTGCTGAACGTTGATGCGGTGATCCTGACGCACACGCATACTGACCACTGGGACGAAGCGGCACAGAAGGCGGTGCCGAAAGACATGCTTATCTATACCCAGGACGAAAATGATGCTGCACTGATCCGCTCTCAGGGATTTGTTAATATCCGTGTACTGAAAGATGAAAACCATTTCGTAGATGGCCTGACAATTTACAAAACTGACGGCCAGCATGGCAGCAATGAACTCTACGCAGATACCGTCTGGGGGGAATTACTCGGCGATGCCTGCGGACTGGTATTCACGCACCACGATGAAAAAACGCTTTATATCGCAGGGGATACCGTCTGGGTGAAACCGTATGTAAAAAGCCTGCAGCGTTTCCGCCCGGACGTTGTGGTGCTGAATACCGGCTATGCGGTTAACGATCTTTACGGACCAATCATCATGGGTAAGGAGGACACGCTGCGCACCCTGGCGATGCTGCCTGAGACAACCATCGTTGCTTCGCACATGGAGGCGATTAACCACTGTCTGCTCACCCGCGCCGAGCTGCGTGAATTCACCCTTGAGCACGGCATTGAAAAACAGGTACGGATCCCGGCTGACGGAGAGATCCTCACGTTCTGATGGTCAGCATACTTCCGTCCCTGGAGATACTCCGGAACCGGCCACGGCTGCCATATAGCCGGTCCGTATGAACGTGTCAGCGACCGGAATTCCGGTCGCTGCAACTGACGAAAAGGTAAATACGATGTCTGCTTTGACAGTTGCCGTCATTGTCACTGACGGTTTCAGCCCGTTTCACTTTTCTGTACCCTGCATCATTTTCGGCGCCTCAATGCCGGAACCGGAGCTGTTCCGTGTCGAAATCTGTGCCCGGGAGCCGGGTATGGTGCAGTCTGATATCGGACTGTCCATCAACGTTGAGCATGGGCTGGAACGTCTTGATGCTGCCGATATTATCATCGTCCCTTACTGGCATAATCCTGATGAGAAACCAGACCAGGCACTGCTCGATAAGCTGATCAGCGCGTGGCAGCGTGGCGCACAGGTGGTGGGGCTATGCCTGGGTACCTACGTGCTGGCTTATACTGGGCTGCTCGACGGACACCGTGCTGCCACACACTGGGAGTATGAACAGGATTTCACAGCCCGCTTTCCTGACGTTCACCTGGACAGCAATTCGCTGTATACCCGCGACGAACGGCTGATTACCTCTGCCGGCACTGCTGCGGGTATCGACTGTTGTCTGAGTATTATCCGGGACCATTACGGTTCGGCCGTTGCCAACCGGGTGGCCCGGAGGATGGTCGTTCCGCCTTACCGGGAAGGTGGCCAGGCTCAGTTTATAGAACGTCCTGTCCCGGAAACAACACGGGACAACAAAATGAATGAATTAATGGATTATCTGCGTCGCAATCTGGACAAACCTCATGACCTGGATTCACTGGCCGGATTTGTCAGCATGAGCCGGAGAACGCTGACCCGTCATTTTCTGAAGGCCACCGGTACAACACTGGCAGACTGGATCAACGCGGAACGGCTTCAGCGAAGCCAGGAGCTGCTGGAGACGACCAGCCACAGTATTGAAAAGGTCGCCGAAATGGCCGGATTTCAGTCACCCGTTTCATTCCGTCAGAGTTTTAAGTCAAAATTCAGTGTGAGTCCCAGCGAATGGCGCCGCGCATTCCGGGGGCCTGATCTGGTTGACCGACAAAATGACCAGGCATGACAGCGAATATGGTATTTGAATCCTCACAGATACTGCACAGCAGATTTAGGGCACTCCCCTTCCGGACGCAGTGGTCCCCTCAGCCAGTCAACGATGTAAAATTTAGTTGTATGCGATCCACGGCAGGATGAAGGGTTTTTAAGCCGGCTCCTGCTACGGCATTAACAATTTTCCAGTACCGGTGTGTTTTGTTGTAAGAGCTGCCCCCATAGATGGGGTCAGTTTGGATATAGAGAATTATTGTACGGTAAGCCTTTTTTTGAACAGGCTTACCTATAGCGATAGGGTGTACTCCCACGCGATACGGCGTTTCGCGTGGATTTTGTCTAATCGGATAACCTAAATGCGAGACGGAATACGCGATAATTTAAAAGCGATAGCAACTGGCACTAAATCAATCCCTTACGGGTTAGATTGGTTAAATAATGCGCTAAACGTACAATAATTTCCGATCTCCAAACTGCCCCCCAAAGGAACGTACCAGAATTTATAGAGCATTCTGGATAACAACGTGGCACGCAGCCGGTAGTTAGCTCTGGCTTGTTCAGTTGCGGTGACGAATTCATTCAAAGTCGTGTCATTGTTCATCATATTTACCTTGACCAGGCCAGGGACATCCTGTGCCTTGTGCACTCAATCGTTCTATCTATTATTTTTCAGATCTCACAACTGAAAGTTTAAATATTTATGAAATTAAATATATTTTTAGTTACCGGAAAAATCAATCCAGTGGCTGACGGACAACGGTTCAGCTTATGTAGCGCATGAAACCTCGCTGGTTCGCGAGGGAACTGAATCTGGAGCCGTGCACAACAGCAGTGAGGAGTCCGCAGAGCAATGGTATGGCTGAACGGTTCGTAAAAACGATGAAAAGTGACTACATCACCTTCATGCCCAAACCGAATGTGCGAACGGCGTTGATAAACCTGGCGGCGGCGTTCGAGCATTACAATGAAAACCATCCGCACAGCGCCCTGGGATACCTCTCGCCGAGGGAATACCGGAGCCAACGGATAACGCTAACGTAGAGACAAAAGCTGTCTGGATATAGCGGGTCAAGATCAGTCAGTGTCAGTTCGATATATCAGGCGCGCTGCTCCGTTTTGGAAGTCGTCCTTACTTCTAGTCGTTAAACAACGCGCCTGTTACCTCATTACTCAGTATCAGAAATTGTATTTAATACCGATCGTTGCAGAACTATCGTTATACCCCTTATCTCCTATTTGCGTACCAACATTCCCCCACATATTGAGACGAGAAGTGATTTTACCTTCAACACCGACCTTAAGCTCACCAATGTTCCGGGCTCCAGCCTGACTAATTTTGACATCGTCCATTTTTACGTTAAAACTACGGGTATTGTGAAGCCAGTTCGCCTCGATGAACGGTTCGAAAGTACGCTGTTTTCCCTCGTCCATAGCATGGTGACTTTTAAGATAAGCCCGCATACCCAGGCGAGTTTGTACATTGCCGTCTCCTTCACTTATAACACGAGTTCCATTATCCTCATGATGTTCATCAGCTTTAACTCCCATCCAAATTGCCTGTGCTTGTGGCTGGATAAACCATTCGTTTAGAGTGCCTTTACTACCTGCAAACTCACCCATTTTTAGCGTATAACCTGTTTCCAGTGATGCAGTTAAACCTTTAGACTTATACGACTCGCTTGAAAGGCCCTGTCCATCCACGTGGTTGTTAAACCAACTATACTGAACCCAGCTATCCACATATAACCCCTGTTTACTCTCATCATTAGCAAACCAGGTTCCATAAGCACCAACACTATAACCATCGACGGAGCCTTTAGAACTGTATCCGGTCACTGAAGAACGTGTATTACTATGGTTGTTACCATAGCCAGCCATGAGCCCCATATGTCCACGATTTAGTCCGTCAGATGACCACTGGACTAGATCCCCACCAAGCTGTGCAACATAACTATTGCTCTGAGTATCTAACTGGCCACTGCTGTCACGCCACTGGCTATGTCTTCCAACTTGCCGTAACCATAAACTGGTAACTTTTTTCTCACCCGTAAGTGCATCGATATATTGGGTCTCACCAAGACGATCATGTAGAGTTGTGTTAAATAGATTGTTTGCAGCAGAAATGTTTTGCACATAACTTCCACCTTCTGGACGAACAGTCGGAGCGGGAGCAGGCGTCGGAGTTGGAACCGGAGTCGGATCGGGGTCCGGAGTTGGAGTTGGAGTTGGATCAGGGTCCGGAGTTGGAGTTGGAGTTGGATCAGGGTCCGGAGTTGGAGTCGGATCAGGGTCCGGAGTTGGAGTCGGATCAGGGTCCGGAGTTGGAGTCGGATCAGGGTCCGGAGTTGGAGTCGGATCAGGGTCCGGAGTTGGAGTCGGGTCATTTTTCCAACTAGACAGGTACCAGTTACCTTCATTACTTCCAGCCCCTCTGGCCAGTTGATACTCATATGCACCTGCGACAATACGGCCTTGCTGAGTGAAGGTTCCATCTGATGCACCATCAACATGGATTAATTCAATACCATTGATAGTCAGGTCACCTATCCCCCCCACGTTATTAACAACGACCCCAGTATCACCGGACGTATCGCCCTCTACGATAAGTTTATCTGTTTTGGAATCATCCCCACCTAAAACGGTATTAAAACGAAGTATTCCGCCATTGCCATTATAATTATCATGCACAGTCAGCACGTTTCCTACATTATCAGCTTGTGACAATGCTACTGTGCCAGAATTTTTCAACGTATAAGTATCAGAGTCAGCCGTAACATACCAGCTACTTGTGCTATCAATACTGATATCCGTGACATGCTGAGCCGCCCCATACCATGAGCTGGATGAATTGACAGCGATAGTAAGAATAGCACCAGAATCTGCAACATCGTTAACAGCATCCCCGGTGGCATTCGTGTTATCATTGAGGGAAACATCTAACTCGCTGTTATAAACCTGATTATCCGGGTCGTCACTATCCGGGTCGTCACTACCCACGCCAATATAAGCAAGGTTTTTAGATTTTACTGTTGAGTTATGTAACTCCACATAACTAATTAAAGGATAATAAAGCGTCTTGCTGCCTGAAGTTGCAAAAGCATTGCCACTGATGTCAATACTGGAGTTATAAGAGTAAAAAGCAATGGGATTATCACCCATCTCGTAATTACCGTATAAATTACCGATAACAACGCCATCGCCCTCACTACTTTTTAGGCTGGTGTCATATATAGAGAGTTTACCCAGGGTTACGGCTGCGGCAACCTTTTTTCCATCGATAACTGAATTATTAAATGTGACGGTTGGATAAACAACGCCATCAATACCGACACGGGCCTCAGCCATGCTTACGGCTGTAGTTTCAGACGAGACAGTCGAGTCATTCACTAAACCGTTCGCAGAATTCATTTTCATCTCGCCAGTGAAAGTGGACTCACTGATATTTAGTTCATCTCCTGAGTAATCCAGGGCGACCCCATTGCCGCTGTTTGCGGCAATAGTTGAACCGGAAATGTTTAGGTTTTCTTTTCCTGAATAAACAACAGCGTTTGAATTTGTTGCAGTGATTTTTGAATCTGTTATATCAAATGGGGACTTATCGCTAATTTGAATAAACCCCTCACTATTTGTGAGATTAAATGTGTAATCTTCGCCCTGAATTGAATGAACGCCATCACTGCCGGTAAAGATAAGAGGACTCGAAATATCCTCACCTCTGACAGAGGCAGTGTTTCCTGCTACGATAAGTAATATCGGAGTTACGAGATTGCGGCAGCCCTCTGACATTGAGCTTCTGGCTCTTCCTCGCCCTAACTCCGATAAGCGCCCCTTCCATACTGCGCGACAGATATTATTATATTCACTTTTAAATCTTAATCTTTTCTTCATGTTCTGTTCTCTCCACTCAAATACATTCCAACTCATTAAATATCATAGCTTTTAATTTAACGAATCTACTTATGATACAAAGCCCACCCGCATTTAATATTATTATTGACAAATAAATTTTCAGATATGTGCACCATTTCCCCATAAGTATGTATTCCCACTATGTGAAGGTGCCATATTTAATGCTGCGACTGAACCAGCAACAACATCACTCCGAACGTTATCGGAATCAGCAACAGTAACCGTATCACCCGCCAGAATATTATTATTTGCTGTATTTACTGGAGATGTGTAATCCGCAGCGTAAGTCGCCTGTCCTAAAAATGGTATTGCTGCGGCAATTACCAGACTTAAAGTGCATCGATTAAACGGCTTGTAAGCTTTCATCATAAACTCTCTTCTGATAGTGGAATCGACTTAAACTTGTTCAAGTTTAATATTTACAAAAATATAATTAAATGTAGATACATACGCAAAAATGTTTCAAAAGGTTACGTTGCATTTTAAGCTTTACCATATAAAGAGAAAGCCAACAGTAACCTAATGTGATTATATGCACCTTTAATAACAATGAGTTACTGCTTGCCGAGCCTCAAAACTGGTAATTTATTACATATAGTACACATTACGTATTAGAAAATATTATATACGTTTGTAATGCAACTTAATACTTTTAGATGAAATAATGAACCAATATGCAAACAAAGCTGTGAGTCTTACCGCTCCCGAGGGGTGACTGCATCGCTTGAAACGGGTTATACTTTCAGGATGGGGGATTTTAACGGTAGCCACGGTACACTGAATCAGTGGTATATCCAGCCCCAGGCACAGGCGACCTGGATGGGCGTCAAAGCTGATGATCACCGAGAAGGTAACGGCACACGGGTCAGCAGTGACGGGGACGGAAATGTACAAACCCGTCTGGGCCTGAGGACATTCCTGAAAAGCCATCATGCAATGGATGAAGGGAAAGAACGTGAATTTGAACCCTTTATTGAGGCGAGCTGGTTACATAACACCCGTAATTTCAGCACCACGATGGATGGTGCTCGTATCACACAAGCCGGGGCCCGGAATATTGGTGAGGTTAAGGTCGGGGTTGAGGGTCAAATCACTCCGCACACAAATTTGTGGGGTAATATCGGCGCGCAGATGGGTGATAAGGGGTATAACAACACTAGTGCAACGATCGGGGTTAAGTACAATTTCTGATGTATAGCTGAACCGGGGGCACTCCCCGGTTTATTCTCCAGCATACAGGCGAATCACCATAAACCCCCACATTCCATACTAAATATCCTTTCTAAGCATTCATTTGAAAGTTAAATAAAGTCAGATACGATTAATGCAGTATTAATAGCCACACTACTTAACTGTAAGTAGTGCTTCTTTGTATTTCCGTAGTAAGGATAGAGTCCTGTAAAGCTCCAGTTGAGATCCAATTCCCAGTTTTACCATTGCGCTCCTTTTATGATTACTGATTGTTTTAATACTCTGGCCCATCATCAGGCTACACTCATCAGGTGTCACACCGCAGGCAAGAATACGAATGACATTAACCTCCATATCCGTTAACTTAAACATATGGCCGGTATCCTGAAGGAAATTCTTCCTGCTGCGGGATAGTGATCCCACACGGGCAATAATCTGTTCTACCGGCATCCCCATACAAATATTTTCACCATACTTTACTTCAGTTGAGAAAAACTCTCTCCACCCACGATTGAATGGTCTTGGCGTAATGTAAATAATAAATCCATCAAAGTCAGCCGCCTTTAGCGCGTCGCTATAGGTTGTATCTATAAAAATTAGTCTGCTGGTAAAGCTATTCTCAAAAGAATGGTTAATGATATATGACAATCCAAGTTTTAAGTATAAATTCTCACTAATGATACGCATAACAGAACTCACGATAGATAATTATCTTATTTCCATAGATGTTTTAGGCCATTTAAGAACGATTTTATAGAACAGATAAGGCCCTACTATTTCACGCAGTAAAGGGACTTAGCCCCTTACAGAGCACGCATCACCTCGTTGCGTTACGATATCTTGCATGTCTAGGTCACCTTCGTGCCTTGGCTTGATGCTTTGTTCTCTGTCTCATCCACTCGCCATTTTAATAATGTCTGCTGAATAACCCTCACACCATCATCAACTCTTTCACAAGAAAACTCCGTCAGCGTTATCCTAAATCCGTTATGTCTTCCAGCTTCTTTATCCCTCGACAACATATTTTCACATTGAGCCTGCGTTAACCTGCGGGAGGAATAATATGTCCACGATACAGGCGCTCCTCCTGATTTGTTGATGACAGCTGTTATACGGTACATTCGTTCATGCCCTCGTATTGCTGTTCGTTATCATTGTGCTCAAGCCCAGGAAAACCCAGTAGATCCAGGTTACGCTCGTGCATAAATTGTAAGAATGCCGGTTGTCTGAGTCCCGTCTTGGTCAGGATATTCTGGCGATGTGTGTACAGGGTCTTGACAGGTTTCCCCGTCAACCGGGAAACCATATGCATGCGCAGGCCAGAAACAAAATATGGCAGTAAACGATACTCGGTCTGCGTCAGGCCGATGTCTTCGATACGTTCTCCCGGAAATTCCGGACGCAGGAATATCCCTGAGAGGGCATGATGAAGCGCGGTTAAGTCCTGTTTCTGGGCCAGAACCCTGTCTCCCAGACTTACTTTCGGGAATATCCGCCCGGTTATATTCAGGGTCAGCCAGACCAGGGTGGCATCCGGTCTTTGCGCCCTGAGTTCGTTTAGGGTTGACCACTTACCCCGTAGAATTATACGACTGTCAACAATTACAAGAACACGACCGGCATCATTAATAATTTGTGGTAAACTGGCAGTACTGAAACATAGCGGCAGGCAAACCATCTCCTGCATCAAAGCCGCAAGTCCCACATACAGCCAGTTGTTATCTGTCAGGATAACAATCAATAGTTCACTGTTCATGCATCGTGCTCTTTTTTGGTTGAGACTCCTGAAGTGATGACATCAGCGTGAATGAGTAAGGAAACTGTATATTATGTTCAAATTTATTATAAAAATAAGTATACAGCCGTCCCACTGCAGGAAAATCTGATAAATACATATACTGCTCCATAAACTCTGCAACTGAGGGGCGTTACACACCGTGATGATGTGAAATATATTGAGAGTAAGTAAGCTATCGCATACAATGATGTTATTGCACGGTCATGGGCTTACTGGTATATTTGTGTGTCGTGGTCCCCTCCAGAGTTGTAGTTTAGGTGCCAGCTGTGCTGCTTTCCGTACTAGCAGCGTAGGTTTAGATATTATCCATGCCAGGATAAATAAAGAAGTTAACTGGCTAAACGGAAGCTTAATGGAATATAATTAGTACCTTGAGTACAATTCCGTAATCTGATAAGGGCCAACAATTACACCTTTTGCACGCTGTTGTGTGATAAAATCTTCAGGAAGACCAACACTGGTTAACCGGGATTTTAGTTCATTCAGGATGTACCACAATTTTTGATTCGTCGAATATGCATATATACTGTCCATGACTTCTGCAAGGATTTCATCCTTAGAAAATGATCTACGAGATTTACTTTTGGATAGAAGATAAGAAAGTATATTCATGCCCGCATCAGACAGGGCAACAGCAATATATCCCACAACGCTTCTTTTTTTATCAAAGTGAAACCTGATAATCTGTTTCATTTCTATCAGTACATAAAATTCATTCAGAACTATATAGGCATATGGCCTTTCATCAGTAAGCATGACGCTTCACCTCCGACGCGTTAACTTATTTGTCTACTATTCTAAAGATATGTCAGCATGTCGCAACTCGGACGTCATCTGATATATTTGTAAATGAAATGTTTTTATTTGGTGTGATTATCTTCAAATATGCTATAGCCAAGAACTTTAATCTGGAACTTCGCAATCAACCCACTGACAGCAGGTGATTAGCATACCTGTTCAAATCAACAGACCATGCTCAAATCGAACTAAAAATGACTCAGTTTTTCTGTTGCCATAAGAATACTTCCTGAGAATACATGAAGTAAACAATTATCGCCTTACTTAAGAACCTGGCTGCAGTGATGAGTTTTCTAGGAATTTTGTCTATAAAAAACAATTTGTTATGCGACCCTATTGATCTTAAGTTCATACCTTAACTGAGTTATGCAAAGGTCACTGGCGATTAAATTCCGATCAGACTATAGTTAAAGTGTTTTCTTAATATTAAAAGAGGAACATTAAAGCCACATGCGTGATAGCAATGAAAATGTTATGTACTTGTTGAATTCTGTTGTGGAATTTCACCCAGCAGAAGGGACATTAACCTCCCGCATGAATGGATGTGTAGTAACGCTTCACGCCCCTTCTTCCCATTGTTTGGCTAAACTTATTGACGAACGCTCGAACATCGTCAGTCAGGAAGAGCTCATCCTGGCAGGATGGCCTGAAACCAGTGATAAGGTTTCCCCGAATACCTTTTACCAGATGGTCTTTAATCTTCGTCAGGGTCTTGAAAAGGTCGGCGGAGAGGAAATTATCGTAACCGTTCCACGTCGGGGGCTCAAAATAAAGCCTGAAACTACAGTTAAAACAGTCGATACCCGGAGAGAAAAACCTCCAGAAGAAAAGGAAAATACAGAAAAAATACCTTTTTTTTTACTTACGCTGCCCCCTTAAAAAAAGGATGCAAATTCTTCCTGATCGTGCTTACATTCATTTCACTGTCAATATCGGGTATATTGTACACATCAATTCCAGACTTGAATTTCATTGATGATTATGACGAAATTCAGTACAAGATGTGCACGGTTAACTTCAATGGCGCTATTGATAAGACAATTGTGGAGAAGTTATTATCAAAATCCTCAACCGACTGTTCCCTCCCAAAACGCATTATATTAACGCAAAGCAACAATCACTCCCGGCTATCTGTTATCTCATGCCCTGCCGGCACCTTAAATACAAAAGCTTGCTCTCTCTCATTATATGTTCAGCGAGTATCTCATGAGTAAATTATTTCCAGTCGTTTTGTTTACGATCTCTTTACTTATCCTCACTATAACAGCTATGGCAGTCCAAAATGGTAACAAAACAAATAGTGATATCTCCTGCCTTGCCGTCCAATCCACGACTCATGGCGGTTTTTCATTTCACGGTGAGTTCGATTTTCTATTCAGTAACAAGAAAGGAAGAGTCAGGGTCAACGGCAGCACAGTTCTTTCCGGAAAAGTAAGCATCGTGAGCCGCCAGATATTTTTTACCTATACCCATTACCAGAGTGATTTTGTGCTCAAAAGCCAACAGGTACAACTGATGAACAACGGTGACGCCACAATAGCTAACAGTGATTTTAGTCATCATTTTCCGGCATTTTTTTCGCAGGAAGAAAAACAGCTGTCGATGACCATCCGTCAGGATCGCTCCGGAAATTTTGTCATGTTCTTTGCAGATGTTCCTGTATTTTATTGTGAGCCAAAATATTAAACTCTGTACATACCCGCATAAAATTTCTGCCGGTGGTCGCCCTGTAGGAGAATGCAGTACGTGGGGTCTGAGGGCCAGGCGCTCAAAGCGCTCATCATCACGGTTATCAAGAAGACCGGTAATGTACAGGGATTTCAGCCTCTGTTCTT
The DNA here is from genome assembly GCF_058661735.1 of Enterobacter sp. 4974935. Classification (NCBI taxonomy): domain Bacteria; kingdom Pseudomonadati; phylum Pseudomonadota; class Gammaproteobacteria; order Enterobacterales; family Enterobacteriaceae; genus Enterobacter; species Enterobacter sp. 4974935. The sequence continues at coordinate 52,380 of NZ_JBZWGT010000001.1, read as the reverse complement.
TATTATCCGGAATAACGGTGACCTGCCCCCAGGATTAGATACAAGGCTCAGTTAGTAATGTCGGATACTTCACTCTCAGAATTATCTTTTCTCCAGAGCGCTGTAAATTCAGACGGCGTCTGATAATTCAGCGTGGAGTGCGGGCGACATTCGTTATAATCCTGACGCCATTCACTGATGGTTTTCCTAGCATGATTGACGTCGCTGAACCAGTGTTCATTCAGGCATTCATCGCGAAAGCGTCCGTTAAAACTCTCAATAAATCCGTTCTGTGTCGGCTTGCCGGGCTGGATAAGTCGCAGCTCCACACCATGCTCAAAGGCCCACTGATCGAGTGCGCGGCAGGTAAACTCCGGGCCCTGATCGGTTCTTATCGTAGCCGGATAGCCGCAAAACAGTGCAATGCTCTCCAGAATACGCGTGACCTGCACGCCTGAAATCCCCAAGGCAACAGTGACCGTCAGGCATTCCTTTGTGAAGTCATTGACGCAGGTAAGGCACTTTATCGTGCGACCAGTAGCCAGCGCATCCATGACGAAATCCATCGACCAGGCCATGTTGGGCGCCGCCGGACGGAGCAGAGGCAGACGTTCTGTTGCCAGCCATTTACGACGACGTCTGCGTTTAACGCCCAGCCCGTTCAGATGATAAAGGCGGTACACGCGCTTGTGATTAACCTGAAGCCCTTCACGGCGCAGTAACTGCCATATGCGGTGGTAGCCAAAACGCCAGCGCTCCAGATGCGCCCTGATAAATGTGCATCAGCTGCCGGACGCTGGGCCTTGTAGCGGCAGGTCGACAGGGACAAACCTGTGAGTCAGCAGGCACGACGTTACGACAGACCGGTCGCATCACACATCAACACCACGGCTTCGCGCTTCTGGTCTGTCGTCAGTACTTTCGCCCAAGAGCCACCTGAGGCGCCTCCTTATCCAGCATGGCCTCGGCGAGCAGCTTCTTGAGTCTTGCGTTCTCTTCCTCAAGCGACTTCAGGCGCTTAACCTCAGGCACCTCCATGCCGCCATACTTCTTACGCCAGGTATTAAACGTGGCGTCGGAAATGGCGTGCTTACGGCAGAGCTCACGGGCAGAAACTCCGGCTTCAGCCTCGCGGAGAATACTGATGATCTGTTCGTCGGAAAAACGCTTCTTCATGGGGATGTCCTCATGTGGCTTATGAAGACATTACTAACATCGCGGTGTATTAATCAACGGGGAGCAGTTCACCGTATAGCGTGGGAGTAGACCCCATTGCGATAGGTAAGACTGTTCAAAAAACAGGCTTATCGTACAATAATTCTCTATATCTAAACTGCCTCCTAAGCAACACAAGGATAGTTCCTTAAAATCATCGCCTACTTAATTTTCGTTGCGTTATAAGTTCGTGCAACTCCTCTCAAAACTGAATGGTTGAACTTGATATCATCACTACTATGTTTTTAAAACAGGGACTAAGAACTTGATGAAAAGACGCTTTGCACTGACTATAGCGGCACTGGCATGTCTGGTGGCCCACGTACAAGCTTCTGATAAACTTGCAGGTAATGAGATACTTGCCGTACAAAAAGGTGGTGTGCCCGATAAAGTCTACACCCAGCATAAGCCAACGCTGCGAATAGCCACCTATAATATCGGTAAGAACGAAGCCTCCGATAATATAACTGATTTTACGGCACTTAATTCAGCGATTAAAAAAATTAACGCAGACATTATTGCAATACCGGAAGTGGATAACAAAACCCAGCGTAGTCAGAAGATAAATCAGTTAAAGACTATTGCCGATGCTAATAAAATGCATTATGTGTTTGGTAAGGCGCTGGATTTTGACGACGGGGAATATGGTCTGGGGTTGCTGTCAAAATATAAAATTCTGCATTCACAGGTGGTTAAGTTGCCATCTGGCAATGCCGAACAGCGCGTTGCCCTGCTGGTGCAAGTCGAGGTTCCGGGGTTTGATTCTGCACCGATAATCATGGTAACGCATCTCGACTGGCAAAAAGATCCCACAATTCGTACCGAACAGGCTCGTTACCTGTTGGATCTGAGTATCGGTGATGCGCCTTCTGATTTTAAGGATATTGCCTCTGCCATTAAGATCCTGGCCGGTGATTTCAATTCCACGCGCGAAGAGCAACCGGTAAAAGAGATAGGTTATTTCTTTAATGTAATCTCGAAGCCAGGAACCGACACCCGCAGCTGGCCGGCAGTCAATCCCGCGATTGATATCGACCATATTTTTACCTTCAAAGGGCAAAAATGGAACACGGAAAAGCTCGAAATTCCGCATAATTCCCCAGAGTTTAACTGGTCGGCAGCCAGTGATCATCTACCGGTTATTGCCGAGATTGAACTCACAGAACAGTAAAATGACATAGGGCTTTCCTGATGGAAGTCCTGTTTTTGTTGGCTGGCTGAACACGCCAGCTCAAAGCGAAAACCCATCTCCGTTTCTGTTCAAAAAGTAGTCTTAACGTACAATAGTTTTCGATATCGGAACTGACCCCTAGATTTACACTCTGAGGCGTTAGCAACATCCGCTTCTGGCACAAAGCAGACGTTAAAGCCTACAGCATTGGGAAGCTTCTGGATGCCGCGTTAGCGGCATGGAGGCGCCAGATGAAGCGGCATGTACCTGTGGAGTCAAATGGCGCCGAAAGCCCGGCGTAGCCGGCTCCTGGTTCACAAATTCTGCCTGTCAGCCCCCTGCCCTGGTTAGCCTTAACCCGCTATCAGCAATGAAGAAATTAAGGTAATCCCTTTTAACCCCGGTGAGCGGGCTTTACGGCGTTTACGACGTAAAGGGCGTGATTTCCGGGGCCTTAGCGGCGGCAGCTTGCTGCTGACGCTTAGGGGGATGTTCATAAAAAATTTCAGCGACACCTGGGAACTTAACACGGTAGCTGTAAAGCCATACCCGCTTAAAGCTTTCCGATTACTAATGTGCGCGGTCGGAGTGAGTCCGTCAAGGCCTCTGGCCGCAGACGGGCTGTATCTCCGCGTTAGCGCCGTCAGGCGCTTACGAGCGTGTATGAAGGGATTACCGCGACTTAACTACAGCTACTCTTAATACTAGTTACAACATCCCTCTTAAAGCGAGGGTGTTCCGGCCCTTCGGGCCGGGGCGGCGTCGGTTTAGCAGGGGTGAGATATGTATGCGGTGCCGGGTTCTGGCCAGAAAGGGGCCCGGCGCTTGCGACGGGAGGTACTTTTGATTTTATTCTGAGCGCGCGGCCGTGAGGCCGCTGCATGCGAAGGCATTTTTCGTTATCCACAGAGTGGCCGCAGACAAAGATCTACTCTGGAATGAAATGAACAGAGAGATAAAAAAGGTGAAGTAAGACTGTTTTGCGGAATGTCTTTTATTCATTTCCGGATTTCTTCACTTATTCGTTTGCGGATTTCTGTGTAAAAAAAAGAGACAGTGGCCACTGCGGGCCATCACGACACGCAGAACGTCATGGTGAACGTAAAGAGAAAGGAGTAAAGGGTGAAAAATGAGCAGAATGGCCGAAAAAAACCAGCACGAAAAGCCCCGGTGAGGGGCCTGTAAACAGCAAGACTGATGTTTCGTCTGTGACTAGTCAGGTGGAGAAAGCGCCAGATCCAGCTGGTAAAGATGCTGGATGGCCAGCGCCTTCAGGCGCTCTGATGTGCACCAGTACGCTTCGTCAGGCGGCAGGGTGCGGTAAATCCATTCAGACATTACATGGAGTCGTTCATCTGCCGGCAGCTTAATCAGGTTGTTGGCACGTTTACGCTCCGCGCCTTTTTTGCGGCGGTAAACGAGTGCCTCCCGGCGCTTACGGCCGGACCAGCATTTCCGCGCAGAGTGGGGCTGAACATCATCATGTTCGCTCATCACCCCTTCCCGGATCAGCTGCTCACGCTCGGCGCTCTGGCGGAGCTTCTTCTCCTGCTCTTTAAACAGCTTGTCCATATCGACTCCCAGCATCTGGAATCCAACGGGGGTGATATAAACATATGTTGGCAGCCAGGAGCGGGATTCACGATCCCAGGTGCGTTCTTCCGCAAGGCCCAGAACGCCAAACCGTACCTGTTCCTCAATAAGCCGTGAAAGGCGTGACACCGTCACCTCCGTTTCAGGAATGACATTGCCTTTTGAGTCCTTTGCACTGAGCTCTTTTGCAAGACGGGAGATACACATGCCGACAGTATGCTTTCCGGCATCACAGAAACTGATGAGCACTGGCCAGAGCGCATCGAGCAGGCGCTGACGCTCCGGACGGAAGCCATATTTACGTCCCGCCTTACGGCGGCCGGCGACATAGAGAGGGTGACGAGAAACATGCATGCGCAGGCTGACCTGCCCGGTTTCTTTGTCTTTTTTCACCAGGCGATTGTAGGCATGACCGAGCTGTCCGGAGAGCTTTTTATAATGCTCCGGGCGATACCAGGCCGGGTTCTCACATTTGGCTTTTGTGGAATGCTCACCGCGTTTGCGGCGGGTCAGTTTTTTGACCGGTGCAATGAGGAAATTACCCTGAGTGCCGGCATCGACATCCTGCCAGAAACGGGTTAACTCATCTTTCGGTAGATCTGACCAGTGAACAGAAATCTGATTGTCATTCACGGCGGCCTGTTCTTATGGCGGCCGGGAGTTGTTTTCTATGGTGCATGCGTTATAATCCTTCACAGGCAACGCGCCTGCTTTTGGACCCCCTGATATCTGTGTCTTCCGCCAAGATGATGACAGTTATCGGGGGGTTTGTGCATTCAGGCACCGGGAAATCCCGTTACCTGCTCCTGAACGTTTTAACGGACACGTCCTGTCCCTGTTTGTTTCCGGAAGTCCGCATTTCTTCCGTAAAACCATCTTCTGCCACCCGTCTGCCTCACCACAAAGCAGTCAAACCGTCAGTTTGAGTTAGGTCACAAAAGTAATCTGAATCAACAATCTGTCCCACCACAAGACGATCGCTGACGATCCGAATACTACCTTCTCGTCAGTAATTTTTCCAGATGTTAGACCAGATAACCGTCCATAGTTTGCATGCTAATTGCCCTTAAGGGACTATAACCGGCAGCGCTCGCCGCAGTATCAGGCCGGCAGGCCTGATCGAGGAAGCGCAGGAGAACGGAACGGGAAGATGGCATTTACGCGCGGAATCTGAAGATCAGCCTCTGGCGGGAGACGATCTACAGGACCGGGGTCACTGTGTGCGTGAGGCTTTCCGGATTGCAGCCTGGAGTCTTTCAGCGGTAACGGCTTCCGGGAAAACCGTGATGGTGTCGGGAGTCGCCCCGCTAACGGGCATGACGATGATCCCCGGCGTTCCGGTGAGTCCCAGCGCCTCTGCCAGGTTACTGTTTTTCTCAAGGGACGCGGTATGGTCGCCAGGAGCTGGGGCGGCCAGTCCCGCCTTTGACACTGCCCCGTGAATATCCTCCACCGTCAGTTTGCCTTCATTATGGCCGGTGGCGTAGATGGCATTGTGATAGGTTACATAGGCCTGCGCTCCTTTCTTTTGCCAGACCGTCAGCCCCTGCTGCGCTGCCTGAAGTGAGGCTTCCCAGCGACCACCAAAAATTGGCAACTCCTTAAAGAGGTAGCGGACGTCCGGCTGCGCTTTCATAACTTTCTCCAGTTCCGGCGCAAAGCGACTGCAGAACACGCACTGGTAATCAAAGAATTCAATCACCGCGACCTTTGCATTATCAGGACCGTAAGCCGGCGTGTCCGGATCATGCAGAAGGTTCGCCTGATTCTCCATCACGCTGAGTGCAAACATCTTCTGCTTACGTGCCTCCTGCTGTTCCTGCAGCTTATGACTGACCGTCACCAGTATCTCCGGGTGGGACACCAGGTAGTCAGCAGCGATTTCGCCGATACGTGCCTCCTGCTCCGGGCTGAATACCGGCTGAGGGGCCGAAGCGTGTGCCGTTGAAATAAAGCCAATGTATGTTGTAACTATTAATGCGGCTAATTTGTTTGCTTTCATTGCCTGATTCTCATGGTTTAAAAGGGGATTAACGTTCTTTCTGAATGGTACGGGTGAGGGTCTGTTCTTCACGCTCCGGCATGCGGCCGCGCTCGCTATTTTCGGGTTGCCGGATAATATCCCGCTCGGTATTGGCCAGCTCATTCACAATGCGGCTGACTCCCGCACGTTCCGAAGCGACTTTGCTGGCCAATGGTTCCTTTTCTGCCCTGATATGACGGCCAATCTCATCGTGGCTAACGCTGTCCGAGCTGGCAACCTGAATGAGCACTTTTTCGTCAGGCATCGTCGGCTCATTCCGGTCGTCAACCTCGAGCATCCCGGGCGTAATACGCACCGCGTCCTCCACCGGCACAACAATACGCTCCTGAGTCTCACTCTTTTCTTTTTCCGCTTTAACGGCTTTGTTAAGCATGTCTTTTTCCGTCTGTCGTGTGGTTTCCTCCTGGTCACGGATCAGTTTGTGTTCTGATGCGGCCTCCGTAACGATACCTCCGCTGACTTTCAGCAGATGTGCTGATGGTGGCTCATCGCCGGTCTGCCAGACCACACCGTCCTTCGGGTGATGTCGTACTGCATCAAGCGCGGCCGCCAGGTCACTGGCCACAATCGTGTTGCCTGACTGGCTTCGCTGCAGTACCGCACCACGGGCACGTTCTGTCATGACCATCCGGGTCTCCCCCTGTGTCATCCGCCCTTCCGGGCTGGCAACCAGGGAAACCAGAGCCAGGCCCGCACTCCGGCCGTTGTTGTCATACACCGGCAGCGCCAGCGCCGGTTCGGGAAAGCGCCGGGTGGCCGGGATGATTTTTGCCGTCAGTGACGCGTCCTGCATGCCCTGATGGCGCACCCAGGCGCGGCCCATGGCCGTTTTATTCACCGGCTGTCCCATTGCCCAGATGGCTTTCGCCTGTTTACGCTGCGTTTCTGGCGCCAGCGCATCGTGCGCCGTTTTGATATCCCGCTCCGGCGTTTTTACCGCCTTAACCCAGTCCGCCTTCCCGTCGGTATAAATCTGGACGTGCTCTTTCACGCGCGAGGCCGAGATGTAGAAGGCGCGACGGGAGGCAAGTGCCTTACGCCCGCCTTCCGTGCCCTCAAGCGCAATGACATAGTCGCTACTGGCCCCCTGAGCACCGTACCCGGTGACGGCCCAGCCGTAGTCGATATGCTGCTGCGCCCTGACCGCCTGAGGATTGATGGTAATGCGGCCGTTTTCCCCCTTAAGACGAATATTGCCCGTTTCGCTGACCGACTCCACCGTATAGCGCTGGCTGGCCATCTGTCCCTGCTCCTTGTCTGTCGCCGTGAACTTCAGCAGATCGCCGGCACGGACTTCCCTCTCGCTGCGGCGAAACAGCTGCACGTCGCCGGTGATGAGTTCCTTCGGGGAATACAGTCCAATCTTCCCCTCCTCATCGCGTACCGTGACCGTACTGCCGTTGCGGTCAACGGCCAGCACGTCCTGGTAACGATCGCCGCGTTTAACCACCATCCCGGCTTCCCAGGCATCGGTTTTATTGAACTCATGACGGGTGTGGGTGATTTTATCGAGCACCGGCACCGTAATGGCCTTCTCCCCCAGTTCTCCCCAGGCAGCCAGCACAGCATGAATGCCGGCATTTACCGCACGACGGTCGGCGTTCAGCTGGGTGATAATGAGGGTACGGGACCGCGCCTCCGGCGTCCGGTCCGTCCAGTCAGCCACGATGTCGTTAACAGGCGTCTCCGTTTCCTGAATGGCACTCCCCGGGAGCGAGGCTGAAGCGCTACGCGCCACACGGTCAGCCGGCTGGGTTTCAATGCGCTGCAGGGCCGCATCGATCCGGTTATCAATGATGTCGTGAACGGCACCGCGCAGCTGCAGGTCTTTCTGGCGGACGATTTGCTTCATGATGGCCACATCCATCGGGCTGCGCTCCTGCATCAGCTTAAACGGTGCGCCCACGTCGACCGATTCAAACTGGTCGATATCCCCCATCGAGACCGCGCGACCGCCGCCACTGGCAATGGCCTGGAACAGTGCCGCCGTATCCTGGTTGCCTGCCATTGAGGACTCATCGATAAGAAACACCTGTCCTTTATAGTCGGGCTTACCGCCTGCGGCCGTCGCCTGGTCATGTTCAACGATAAAAGATTTGATGGTCTGCGCCCGGACACCGACGTCGCTCATCTCTTTCACCGCCTGGTGCGTCGGGGCAAGCCCCGTCATCACCGGACGAACGTCCGCCGGTATGGTCTCCAGTGCAGATATCACCGCCTTCAGCTGCGTGGTTTTCCCCACGCCGGCATAGCCCTGAATCCCGATAAACTGATCCGTGGTTCCCAGCACCAGGGTGGTCGCCTTTTTCTGGCCATCGGTGAGTCCGTTCAGCACGGCTTCCGGTACCTGTTCCAGCAACGGCTGCTGTGTGCCTTTCCCTTCCTCCACCACACGCAGAATGGCTTTCTCCATCTCCCAGGTGGACCGGGAAACCAGTACCGGCTCTCCCCCTGCGGATACGGACAACAGCTCGCCATTTTTAATCATCGCGCCAATTTCATTCCCGATAGCTTCAAGGTCGGGATGATATTTCTGCGCCTCCGTCGCCAGCTTAAGTTCGCTGAATACCACAGTGCGCTGGTCATTGATGGCACGCCAGACGGCCAGCCCGGCGTCCGTCCGGACGCTGTCATGCAGTGAATCCACCGCCTGACTGATGTCCTGGTGACCGCTCAGGTTTCTGACCAGCTGCACGGGAGAGGCACTGGTCTTCATGCGCTGCAGCCGGGCTTCAGCCCGGTCCTGTACTTCGGCTGTGAACACTTCCGCCCGGTGGCCACTCTGTGCCAGCGAATTCATGGTCTGGGTCGATATGTCGCGGCTGTTCAGTGCGGCCAGCACCACACCGGTGTCGTTATCCCGGCCGCCCGGCGCGGTCACGTAGGCATGCGACAGGTAAAGCGGCTGGTCTTTTGGCAGCGTCAGGGTCTCTTCCCCCCGTTTCACCTCAATCCCCTTTTCACTTATCCCGGTCACCTCAAGACGGTCTTTTGCCTTCAGGCTGTGCTCACGATCCCCCGCCACGGCCAGCAGTTTTTCGCCGGTGGCCACGCTGAGGGTTTCGCGGCTGAAGAGACGCCAGTCAGCGCTGATATCGCCGATTTTCATCCGGGTCAGCACGCCGTCCCCGTCGATGAGCGAGAGGACTCGCGTGTCCTCATGCACCCGGTCAATCACATACGACTTACGCGCTTTTGCGTCCGTGCGATCTTCAAGTACCATCCCGGGACGGTATGAACCGGGCATGCGGCGCGTTTTGCTGTCGAGCCAGACCGGCTGCCGGGCCTCTATCTCCACGCCGTCGCGCCCCAGCTGTCCTGCGTTCTGCAGCGCCTCACGTACCAGGCCCGTCAGCTGTGCCTGTTCACGCCTGCCGACCACAACGGCGGTGACGTTTTCAGTTCCTCCGCTCAGCTCTGCAAATCGGTTGGCCAGCGCCTCGTAACGGTCGCGTTTGTTCGGAATACTGACCACTTCGGCCTCCAGCCCGGGTGCCGGCTCAGTGCGGCGGGAGCGGGCAACCCCCGCGGACTCCAGTACGGACATGGCATTACCGTTCGCCTGACGCCCGGCACTGTCGAGAAAGACCAGTTGTGCGTCCTGCGCGCGCGCTTCGCCCAGCAGAACCAGCGTCTCCTTTAGCCCCAGACGCTCTGCCCCTTCGATAATCAGCGTGCTCTGGGGTTTCAGGTGGAAATCACCGCTCAGAACATGCTGCCGGCTGATGATCCGTTCCCGCAAATCGTCGGATTTCGCCAGCGAAATGGCGCGCTCGGCAGAGCTGGCCAGCACCTGCACGTCACGACCGTTCGCGCCGGCAATACCGGCCAGCTGCGCGGTCAGGTCACGGATACCCGCCACGCCTGACGGGGCATTCATCAGAACCAGGGCGTCTTTCTCCACCACTTCCAGCGCCGCCGGCGCGTACTGCGCCGGGCGGGTGAAACTGACGACTTTTGTGGATTTGAGATGTTCCTGACTCAGCGCCTGGATCGAGAGTTCATCCAGCAGGTGAATACGGGAGGTGAAGACCCCTTTCTCACTGTCCAGCGGTACAATCATGCCGTCCTTCAGCGCCGCATCGATGGCCACACGAATTTCCTGAATCTCCGGCAGCTGCTCGCTCAGCTCAGCGGTGGTCATCATCAGCTCGCCAAAGGTGAAGCGCGTTTTACTGTCGCTGAGCTGCGAGATGGCCAGCCGGACAGCCTCAGTCAGTTCCGGGCGGGGTATTTCAGTGTCCAGCTGCGCTGCAGGAACGCTCCTGGTCGCCGGCGTCTTTTCGGGGCCGGTCTGTACCGTCTGACGCAGTGTGTCAGCCGGCTGTGTTACAGCCTGACGGGACTGGCTCTCCCGTTCTGCGGGTTGAGCAGGTGTATCGACGCTCTTTTCTGCCGTGGACGACGTCTGCAGAGAAGCCAGCTCAGGCCCGGCAGGAACCGGCTTAGCCTGGTGATCTCGCTCCGGCTGAGGCGCGGTCTCACGAAGACCTGCATCACGCGGCACCACGCTCTCCTGATACGCCTTCAGGTCAAATCCCTTCTCCTTCATCTGGCCCAGCCAGCGTTCCATCAGGCGCATCCTCGAAGGGTCGACTTTCGCCCTGCGGGTGTCTTTGGCGGCCACATCCCGGCTGCGCAGCGTGGCTTCAGCCCCCACGGCACCCTGAATTTCCCTGCCCCGGGAGGAATATTCGTCCCTGACGTCTTCCGGAACGCCCTTAATCTCCCACATGCCATGCTTGCCTACTTCTTCCACTTCATGGCCGAGCGCTTCAACCCGCTCACGCAGCGCGCTGCGATAAATTTTCCCGAGCGTGACCTGATGCTTCATGACGGTTTCGATAAAGCCCGCGTTATGGATATAGTCCGTGGCCAGGGCTTTCCATTTGCCCGCATACTCCGTCATGTTGGCAATCAGGAGATGGGTGTGCAGCTGCGGGTCAAGATTACGTGACGTGTCATGCGTGTAAGCAGCTGCCACCATCTTGCCGGTATGTACGATGGACGTGACGCCGTCTTTCGTGTCGCGGGCCGAGATGAGCTTCTCCACATAGCCGGCCGCCACACGGACCGCGTGGTTATGTGCTTCCACCATTTCTTTATCGTTGCCGATGAGCGCCAGAATGGACACGCTTTTGGGGGCGGAAAAGGTCAGGTCATGGCCGGGACGGTGGACGTGCTGTCCGTTAACCTCCTTGCCAAGCCGTGAGCCGTCCGGCAGGCGGCCCTCGAGGACGGCCGTGAGATCATCGCCACGGACATTGCCCTCAAGGCCCAGCGCTTTTGCACCTTCCCCCATCCAGAGGCTCTGAAGGCTGCCCAGAAAATAGTAGTTATCGGAATTGCTGTAGTAGCCTGCAGCCTCGCCGGCTGACGCTACTGGGGCGACTGACATCATAATTCAGGCTCTCTGTCGTAATAGTAATGGTCGTTTTCGTCGTAACCCGGGTCGTCCGCGTGACGGTGAAGTAAAATGTTCTCTTCTTCCTGCGCCAGCTGCCGGTGAGTACCGTGGGCTTCATCCGGGGTTTTCGGTGTCACTGACTTCCCTGCCGTCGTCACACTCAGGCCGCCGTCAGGCAGTGCCGTCACTTTCATGTCGAGGTTCATGGACTCACCGCCGTTTTCCTCTGTCTGCGGATCGCTTTCCGAAGAGGCCGGCCGCTGGCGTGCCCTGTGCAGCATGCTCAGAGGTGAGGCGACAGGTGGTTCCGGTACATGATGTCGGTTTCGCAGGGCCTTGAGGGCATCGGGCATTGTTTGTACAGAGTCAGCGGTACCCGGGTGACCGGTCACTCCGGGGGAGACCGGTAATTTGCCCGGTGCTTCAGTCGGTTTTTTCATTGCGCCAACAGAACGGAGAGAAACAACGTTATCTTTTTTCTCTGCAATGACAGGAGGTGTCACCGTGTTGTGTTTTCCGCCCCCCTCTTCCGGTACGACTGTCGCAGAACCGGAGATAACAGGCTCCATGACAGCAACCTGTTTCCGTTCAGGCACTGTGCCCTGAGGAGGCTTCGGCGCTGTCTCTGGTGTTGCTGTCTTTTTTTCGACGGGCGATGATGCCGGCGTACCGGCAGAAGCAACATGAGCCGTACCGTCAGCTGCGGCTGACATTTCGCTTCCCTTCTCCAGCACTTCTTCACCGGTCGGGAACGTCAGACCGGCAGCTGCCGCTGCGCGCTCGTTCTCCTGAATAACCCTCTCAAGCTCCGGACTGAGCGCATCGCGGATATTGCGCTCAATGAGGCCTGCCTGCCGTTTCTTCAGCGCGCGATATTTCAGCTTCAGACGGACAACCGGATACTCACCCGGGAGGCGAACATAAAAGTTGAGGTTTGGCAGACGCATGATCTGCTCGTAGTCGACAATCGGGTTATTGACCTCGTCCTTACCGAGGGACACACCGTCACGCACCTGGTCCAGACCGTAGCTGTTCTGCTCACGGATTTTGCGCTTACGCTGGTTGCCCAGCTCCTCTTCCACCACTTTGGCCATCTCGGCGCTCGGCGAACGTCCGTACATACGGGTGTTCATCAGGTCAAAGATGCTTTTGGCCAGCTCGCGGCCGTAGACGTGAACCAGCTGCGCCATGTTCTGCATGCCCAGCACGAAACAGCCACCAAATTTACGCGCCTCGGCAAGTGTCTCGGCCAGCTCGGGTATGCGCTGCAGGCTGGGTGCTTCATCGATAATGAACCATACGCGGCGGTCGCTGTTCTCCCCCATGCTCTGCAGCATCAGTGTGGCCAGCGACACCCACAGCGAGATCAGCGGGCGTACACTCTTGCGGTGACGGGCCTGGGTTGAAATAAACAGCCAGCTGCTGTCATAGCGCTCCTGCGTCATCCACTCCCGGATGGTGAACGGCGGCCTGGTGCCGTCATCCAGCCCCTGCAGATAGCGAAGGGCTTTGGCATAGTTGGTTACCACCGAGCGAATGGAAATGGCCGTTTTCTCGATTTTCTCCTCAACCAGGTTGGCTGAGGGTGTGTTGGCCAGATAGTCACGCAGATTTTTCATGCTGAGGGACAACAGGGTTTTGAGAAACTTCTCAATGCTCCGTTCCGGGTCCGTCGACATACGAATTGCGAGATCGGCATAAATGGTTCGCGAGCTGGATACCCAGAACGGATCGGATTCCCCTTCCACCGGAATGAGGCTGGCGGCCAGGTTGTCGTAATCGACCGCGTCAACGCACTCACCCCACATCTGCCAGTTGGCACATCGCTCGTCGTGTGCGTTAAGAATGATATCGGTAGACGGGTTATAGTGGGTTTCGGTGAAGGTACAGCCGGAGTCGTAAATGATGGCCCGGTCACCACGTTTGCGAATGTAGTCGAGTAACCAGCGTATCAGCGTCGACTTCCCCACCCCGATAGTGCCATGCATCAGGAAATTGAGTACCTCCGCCATCCTGACCATATGCAGATCACCCACGCGCAGGTCAGAGAACTCACCGTTTTTACGCAGCAGCTTATTCACTTCGGCAGGCTTGTCAGTCAGCTGCATCCCGGAAATGTATTCGTCTTCACTTTCCTTTCTGCCGATATTCGCGATAAACCAGGTCACGGCGATAAACACCACCATACTGAACAGCCCGCTGGCACCGGCTGCCCACTGCAGCTCACGCAGGCACTGGTCGCCCATCGCCTGCATGTACGGGTCGGTATAAATCTGCGGCAGGGTCATCTTCAGCACCATTGCCGTCGCGGTAGGCGCATACCAGTAGTGAACGTCGTAGATTTTTGGCGTTCCCGATGCCGGCATCAGGTCGATAAAGCTGCTGTTGATACTGGCGAACCACCACAGGGAACCGTTATCCAGGGCTTCCTGAGGGATTCGCCAGAGAAAGATGGCGGTAGTCAGTACGGCGAACAGGATGAAGATCCAGAATCCTATCCAGTTGTTCACCTGAATGAACATGCGCCAGCGGTAGGCGGTCATCTGCCCGCCCTGGGTGAGGTTTTTTCCTGCGAAGCTCATAGAGTATTGTCCAGCCGTTATCGCATCACCTGCGTGGTGATGTTCGTTATCAGAGAAGAAACGTTGAAAAGGGTGATGAAAAAATGTGGTACCGCGTGGGGGGGCAATCGTCAGGTTATTCCATCTGACTCAGTTCATACCTGGCCTGCTGACATCCGTCCTCCCAGTCCTGTTTATTAATGTATGCAGCCACAGAACGGACTGACGAGGCCACATCCCTATAAACCGGTGAATGCCACTCCCGGGGCTCCAGATCATAAAGGGTAAATTCATAGCCAGCCCAGAAAGCAACAATGGTCATACCCTGCCCCTCAGGAAGTGAACCAAATACATTCATCCAGGCCCTTGCTGCCATCAGCTCGCTTTCCAGATGGATAAGCGACCAGAATTCAGCTGAGTAATCTGCACGTTCATTTATCTGATGCATCATGATGGACGAGCTCCTTTGAAATTAAGGACGCAACGCTCGCCGCAGACAGGGCTGCGCCTGGCGCAGCCATGCGAGGAAGCGTAATTACTGGTAACTGACAGAAAGCACTGACGCACCCGGCTCCGGAAAGAACACGGTGAATATCAGTCTGAGGGGGAACAGGCTGTGACGGTCGCCACAGCCGCAGGGTATTACATGATGCCGGCGATGGATTTGGCCAGCTGAGCTTCCAGGACAGGTTTCGCCTCTTCGAACTTGAGGTTTACCTTGTTGGCATTGGATACCACACGGGTCTGGTATTTAGCGCGGTTGCCCTGTTCTGAGCTGGTCTGTAGCTTGACGCCTGAGGTCCCCTGCTTCAGTGCAGCGATATTGTCAGTCGTGACGGTCGCTTTGCTGCGCTCGGAGATTTGCAGATCGGTCACCATCGTGTAGTTGACGTCTTCAACCATTGCATCTGCAGCCATACCAATCAGGCCACTGGCCAGCCCTACACCCAGCGTTGCGCCAGCTGAAGACGAGTTATACGCCGTAATACCCGCGCCCAGTGCCGCTCCCATTGCCGCACCTTCGTACCCGGTCTTGAGGAAGCCCTGCGCATCACGCAGATCCATTTTTTCGGCTTTCAGTACGTTCGCCTGAATCCAGTAGTAGGCGGCGTCCGGAGAACTGGTGACGCGGTAGCCTTTGGCGGCCAGTTCATTTGTAATTTGTGCCTGCAGACCAGACATGTCCTTGTCAGATGTATTGCGGATCTGAAGATAAACCGTTTTCTCTGATGATGGCTCCAGCCAGATGGTTTCACTCATCTGAGTTTTGACATCGAGATTACGCTTCTTCACCGCAGTGGACATGGCACCACAACCTGACAGTGCAAGAGTAGAAGCGATCAGACCTACAACGGCTAATTGTTTTAATTTCATGAATTCTTCCTGTGCATAGAAAAACGTCCCCGTTAGCGAGATATAGCTAACAGAGACGTTATCGGCTGATTTGAAAAGAAATTTAGGTTTAGATATGAAAAACCCGCATACTTGTAGCAACAATGCGGGTCTTTATGATGGCTAAAAAGCTAGCTACTTAAGGTTTTTCTTCAGCTTATTGATTAATGCACCAACGCCAAATTTACTTACCTGAAGGTTGACAGTGAACGATGTGACAAAAATTGCGATGACCATTACAACTGGTGTGGCAAATAAATACATCGCATTGTAGAAGGACATGAAGCACGTAATGAATAATACGCTTACATACAACCCTATTCCTTTAAATATAGCTCTCTTCATATGAGCTATTAGAGGCGTGTTTTCCCTTAAATTTTGAGGGATAGAGTGGAAGAGACTCACGTATGGCAACAATATAATACCTTGAAAGGCTCCTACGACCATAGCCATATAAACAGGTATGGCTTCACCAGAGAGGATATAGCCAATTAATAGACCAATACTAAAATCGCGATGATTCGAGATCGCACATACGGCTCCGAAGGTAATTGTCGAAAGAATAATACCTATTAGAGGTAGAGTTAACGAAACCCTCAGAGCTTTAGCTATTGATGGTACAGGTCGGTTTGTATCCGACACTCCATCTAAGATTGCTTTAAAATCACGATTTACATCGTTGAAAGTTAGCATGTTCACCCCGCTCTTTTTCTCAAATCTTCAAGATTTTTCTTGTGCATCTCAATTTCATCGTTGTGTAGGATAGGTAATGTTTTTTGCCTTAAATCTTCTGCCTGTTTGCCTTCGCTAAATTGAGCTTTGAAATTGTCATGTTGTCCCTTAAGAATATCACTGGATGCCTGAACAGTGGATTCTTTTTTCTCTATTTCCTCAGAAGATTCGTTGATTTTATGCTCGTTTTCAGATCTTTGTTCCGCTACACGTCGCTGGATATCATTTTGCGGACCAAAACCCTGACCTGACTGTTCATGCAGTTTTGCCTGGTTTTCTTTGAAAGACGCCTGCATAGCATTACCCTGAACCCGCTGCTCCTCAACATTCATGGTTGCAGGGCTATGGCTCATTTCGTTCCTGTGGCCTGTTGCTCCCCCTTGTTCCCGTAAGGTCCCGGATTGGCGTAATTCCTGCTGCATCCCAGCGCTGGAGTCAGAGCGTTGCCTTTCAGCCGAATGTCTTCCGGTATCATGATCACTGGATTTAATGGAGAGGCTATCCTGTTCGCTTCTGTGAGTACCTGACTGGATTTGAGAGCTTTGTTCCTGTCTGCCGTAGCCAGAATGTACTTCGTTATGGCTGATTTCCCGTTGACCGGCTAAGTTCTCACTGTCCGTTTGATTTTGCGCTAACAATGATGACTCATGGCTACCCGAAGCAGAACCCCCTGTTCTCACAGACACGCTTCCCCCCCCAGATGAAACCTGTCCACCGTAAGTGCCCGCATATTCCGTCACCTGAGACGCTCCGTCTGTATGGTGGTTCCCCGTGCCGTTCGAATTATAAGAGCCACTCTCGACAGGGCTGTAACGTACACCTCCATCATTACCTGCCGGGCCTGATCCTTGCTGAATGCTGTTGGCTGGCTGAACCACGTGCTCACCACTGAAGGCTGCATGTTCATTGCCGTTGGCCAGATCTGAACGACCCTGCTGATAATCCCCCATAATTTCAGGCTTGAGACGTTCATTCACGAACTCCATTGCCGCCTCGCGCGCTGAAGGGGCGCTTGTCAGCATGGATTGTGCCTTGTCACCGTATTTATTGGCAGCCCAGTCCACAAACTCCTGCGTATAGTTCGTGTCAAGGCTGGCACTCTGGTTCTGGGCCAGTGTGGCCATACGGCTGAACTCGTTACTCTGCGTTGAACTGGTGGTGTACTGATGGTACTGGCTTTCAGCATCATTGAGTGTTGCGGCAAACTGCTGAACATTGCTGCTTGCTGCATTCTCCGTATGGTTCGCACCATCGGTAACGCGGCTACTTTTAACCATATCCATACCCTGACGGAAGTCATTAACCGCCTGGCTGTTCTGGTCATGTCGCATATCCTGGTTGTTGGAGTGTGTTTCCTGGGTTCCATGAGAACTTCCACTTGAACCTTTAACTTCTGCGCCAGCATGCGCTTCAAAACTCACCCCGGTAGCCCATTTACCTACTTTACCAAATGCCTGATCGCCGGTGTTAAATTTACCACTTGCTCCAGCATTAACACTGCCTTCAACAGATTTTGACATCAGTTGGTTATAGGCTTCCTGTGTGGAGATGTTGTTCGCTTTCGCATAGCTTTCAGCGGCCGACATCATCATGCTCGCGCCGCGCGTTGCGTTAGTGGCCTGGCTGTTTTCACTGCCGCTGGTCAGGCTGTCGCTGGTACCGGTCTGGTGAGACAGCTGTGAGAGCTGCGACCAGCCACTGGTGACGCTGTGGTTGTAGCCATCGAGCGCCGTCTGCGCCTGGACCTGCGACTGGCGGGCTGACTCCTGGAAACCACTGCTGGCCAGCTGGCTGAGCTTCATGTTCACCGGCAGATTCGACATTGCCCCCGAGCCGTCGATAACCGTATGGCCACCGGCCGTCTGCGTCTGCGTGGAGCCGTTATCTGCCTGCCACGTCTGCTGACCCTGACGCTGCATCAGGTTGGTATCCATCTTGTTCTGGCTGACATTGTCCATCGACATATTGTTAAACGACCAGTTTCCGTCTGCTGTGGTCGCTGCCACACCTGCTGACGTGAAGGCGCCCGAGCTGAGTACACTCCCCGCCACCTGAGAGCCCATCGCCGCAGCACCTTTGGTCAGATAAAACGACAGCACCGGAATGGAAAGGGACAGATAACCTGCCAGATTCGCCACGTCCGAATGCTGCAGTGCCACCACATCCTTGTTGGCCAGAACCAGGGGCGTGCCCCCGGACTGACTCTGCAGCCAGTAGTTGGCGGCATAGTTAAGAATGGCGAACATAACCGGCCACATCTGGAAGTAGATAAACCCGGAAACGTATATTTTCAGTGTGTTCAGACCAAACAAAGTGTGATTTGATGCGGCCAGCGCAATCATCAGCGGGAACAGGCATACCAGGATAAGCATCAGCAGAGACTGTGCAAACGGCAGCGTTCGGGTCGCCAGCTCGTTGCCTGCGGCCCAGGCGAGACGCTGTTTGGTGGCAGCGTTCTCGGTGGCCAGATTAAGCAGGTTAGCCGTGTCGGAAGAGCGAGCGGCAAAACCCTTGATCCCCTGCCGTACTGCACTGTTCGTGATGTTATTCTTCATGATCTGCGCAGCAGTCATACCACCGGCATAGAAGTACCCGTAACTTTCTCCCATAGCATTGGCCAGAAGCGCCGCGCCATTCAGTTTGTTGCCGAATACCTTTCTCGTCAGCCAGGTGAACGTCGCACTGCCCGGGTTGACGTCGGTATTGGTCAGCTTCTGGATCTCCGTTGCGGCCTGCTGACAGGTCAGGAACTGGCGTGAGGTGGAGGTCATCTTAAAGATGCCCCGCAGCGGGCTTGGGTTACTGGTTATCAGCGTCAGCGGGTCAGTAGAATTGAGCAACTGATTGATGGTGTATTTACCATTCAGAAGAATGTCGCCGATCACACAGTTTTCCACGTAATCAGGCAGCATCTGAGCCAGCTCCGGGTTTTGCGTGGTGAAGTCACTGGTTTCCGCCACAATCTGCGAGCCAAACAGCATCCCGGTTTTGCTGTAGGTCACCGAGTCGGGTCTGGCCATCAGCATGTCGTAAACTGACGCCATCTTGTACCCGATACTGGTCGTCAGCGACGCGATAGCCGCCAGGCCAACCGGTACGTTATCGGTTACCCAGACCGCACCGGGATCGGACAGGTCAATGACCTGCACTGATCGTTTCGGTACCAGAAGGATGGAGGTCAGGATCATGAAGACCGCCAGCCACTGGACGAAGACCATCGGGTTACGTTGTTTGATGAAAGTGAGCAATACGGCCAGCACCCCGAAGGTACCGGCAATACGCATTAAGGTGTGGAAGGTATTCTGACCGACAAGGGTGACAACGGCGTCCAGCGCCGTTTTCCACATTCCCCCGCCATAAATGGTGTATATCTCAAGCATCAGCGATCACCCCAGTGATAGTTGCTTTGGAAGGAGCCTGAAACAATGGTGGACACCTGCTGCTGCAGGTACTGCATGTTGCGGTCGATACCGTCCAGCGCGTTCTGATCAGCAGCTGACTGCAGCTTCATGTCAGCGAGAAGTCCCTGCGCATGAATGATGTTGTCACGTAGTTTGGCGGCAGCCTCTTCAGGGAAGTTCTTGCCAGCCAGCGACAGGCTTGCCTGTTTTACCAGCTCCTGGAGGTACTGGATCATCAGGTCCTGGGCAATGAAGTCAGAAACCTGCAGCAGGTAGGTGGCGCTCATCCCCATACTCTGAGCGTTAGTCAGGTACTTCAGCACCGGCACAGAGGTGGTGTTCACAAAGCCTTTTTCCTGATCGGTCAGCGCAGTATCGTCAACCAGCTTGTTCTGCATTGAGAGCATCAGGTTTTTGACCAGTGTGACCAGAGCGTTGGACTCGGAAATAGTCAGATTGGTGACAACAGGTCCCAGACACAGTGTGGATTCGTCACATCCGTAGACCTTCGCCGTACCCCCGCGCATCAGGACTTTAATCAGGTCGCGATTATCAACCAGCGGCGTCAGAATTGTCACATCGCCATTCTTGTTGAAAATAATGGAGCCGACGGTACTCATGACCAGCTCCTTCAGCGCGCGGTCGTTGCCGAGAAGACCATTCTTACTGAGAGTATCCCAGATAAGGTTTTTGTTTTTCAGCACCTGATCTTTCTCAGCGTCGCCTGCCTTAGCCGTGACTTTGTCGCCCTGTCCTCCGACAGTGCAGCCCTGCCGGGAAGCCGCCCAGTCGGAGAACATGTTGGTTTCGCCGGCAATGTCCTGGCAGATTTTCTGCTGGGAAACCTGCGTCACTGGCCACAGCCCGCCGATAATGCCCTGAGCGGCCTGGCACGAACTCATGTTCATGGAGTTAACATCACTGGCCAGCTTCTGAAGGAAGTCTTTAGCCTGCTTCAGCTCCGGTACCATCGTCTGCAGTGCCAGGTCGAATGCATAGCCGGCGGCGTTACTCATGATTTGTTTCACGAATCGCTGAATTTCCTCGCCGCTGATCATACTGAACGCCCCGAGATAGGCGTCGATACCGCCGCAACCGGCGTTCAGGGATGGCAGTTGCATCGAGACCAACTGGACATTTTTGACGGGGTTCCGGAGGTAGACAGAGCCGCCGGAGAAGTACCCGGCCGCCTGCCCCTGCCAGGCCTGCGCCTGAGTGACGTTGCCGCTGTAGCCAAGATTATTGAAGAAGCCGTTCAGGTCGCCGTTGACGTCCGCCTGAGCCGTCAACGCAGTCAGTCCTCCAACGAACACGGCACCGGCTGTTATCAAAGCCTTAATCATGCAATCTCCTCCCGGGGTTTCCTGGCCAGGGTCTGCCGGCAGACGTACAGCCCGGTGACGGTGAATAAAAAACCGATGCTCAGCGAGATAAGCAGGAGCACCGGAAAGTCCTGCAGGCAGGTTGTCAGTTCAGGGCGATCCATGACGCTGACCACCCGGTGGGCCAGCACCCCATAGAAAGCTGCGGACACAAGCAGCGTCACGCTGAATAACAGCCACACGCGCTCGGTACGCGATAACGCATACGTGTTTGTCGTCATTTTGTAGTCCGTTTGTATTACTGAGGGGTAACCTGCGCGCTTGCCGGCATGGGCGGCAGCGTTTTCGGGTCGACGTTGTCCATGTCAGCCTGAATCAGACTGGCCATACGGCTCTCAAGAGCGGGGATGTCCATCACACCCTGGGTCAGCGGGTAGGCTTTCAGGGTGTTGACGTTGACCATAAAGGCCGTCGGTGTCGCAATCGGCAGCCCGTTTCCGAAGAAGGTCACAATCTCGTCTGCAATGGGCGATTTAAGATCGCTCTTGCGCGGGATCATCGGCGTCGGAAAGGAGATATCGCCGCCGCCGTCCAGGGTGTACGGATAGACCTTAATTGCATGCTCATCGGCCCAGCCCTTCAGCAGCGGGTCAAACTTCGCGCTGTACTGGCAGTGTGCCTGCATAAAGAGCACCACGGCATAATCTTTCATGTTAGCCCGACGTCCGTCCGGCAGCGCCATCAGGCTGGCCGGCGCAGGTACCGGAATGGTGGAGGCGGTGATGGCTGTAGCGTCTGCAGATGAGTTCGTTTTTGACGCTTCAAGCGCCATTAACTCCTCACGCGCACCGGCGTTCGCCAGCAGGGGCAGGGATAACAGGAGCGCTGTGAGTCCGGTTTTAATGTTCATGATCGGCTTCCTTATGCGTCTGTCCCCTTTCGTAACGGAACCAGCGATAACCGGCATAAATCACCATGCCAGCCGCACCGGCCCACATACCATTACACAGCCACAGCAGCCCCTGCTGCGTATGCTCCACGGACCAGGTCATCAGCTCGCTCAGTACGCGCGCCATCGTGCCCCAGAAAATCAGTCCTGCGAGAAGAGTTGGTTTCATTCCTGTGTCTCCTTGTTCTGCTGTACCAGAACCGAATGTGTGTCTGGTGAAATTCGACGCTGAGCGGCCCGGGACAGGCCATATAAAACAAACCACAATCCAAAGCCCAACATAGCGGCCATCATCCAGACGTAGTGCAACGTTGCATCGACCGAACGCACCCATGAATCGCTGTCAACGGGTCCGCGCTGACATAACACTTCAGGCGGAGCTTTCGCTAAGGCAGAAGGCACAGGCTTTAATGACTCTCCGGGTTCAGGTGGCGAGAAGCGTCCTGCCATCTCATGTTCATTAACGCACCCCATCACTTTGCCGGCAGGCGCACCCTCAGTCAGTTGATGAAAAGTCGTCAGGAATTGCCGGGAAAGTGAGCCGTCTGATGCTGCAAGCATCACAAACACATACAGCATCAGTGCCGGACCGAGGACAAAGGAATACAGGGCAGCCCGCCCTGCATCGCGGATGAGGGTAAACAGTGTTTTTGTCATAAAAGGCTCTCAGGAATTGGGTTTAAAGCCGGTAGCCACGTTCAGGAATCGTTTTGACAGGTCATCCTGGGTCATGAAGCCATAGGACAGGGCGCGGTAATTCTTGCTGCGCGGGTCAACCAGGAAGAGCGCCGGAAAGTGCGTAATGTTCATTGACCGGGACTGCCCCGTATCCGGGCGGCTCTGCGGCAGGGAAGCAGCCACCTGACCATCAACCGATACCGGAATAAGCGAAATACCGTTGGTTTTCGCAAAGTCCGCCACTACACCCGCCATCTGCACATCAATCGGGTCACTGCCCCGGTAGAAGTAGAACAGACCATACTGCTGCGCCAGCTGCTCCACGGCGCTCTGCCGCGTCTGCTGGTCGCGGGTCTGCATAAACGGCGCCATGCTGTTGTAGTGCGGATACTCCAGGTTGTAGTCGAGATCAGGATGGCTCAGTTGCGCCGCCGCAAAGGACTGGCTGAACATCGATGCCCGGTCTGTCCAGAACTTCTGCCAGCGCAGGAACGTCGCCGTATTTTCCCGTGAGGGGAACAGGATGGCGCGGTTAAGCGCCTCCTGTGTGTACCCTTTAAGTACCCGGGCCTGCTCCATTGGGGACATCTTACTGAGATCCGGAATGGCCTGCGGTGCTGGCTGCTGCGGTTTCCGGGGCTGCTCAGGGGGCTTTTTCGGTTCGTTGTACCAGGACCAGCCGGTGAACGGCTCTGCCGGCGTCACAATCTCCTCGGCCATCACCGCATGGCTCGCCAGCGCCATGAGCAGGCCACAGAGGACACGCTTCATTTACCACCTCCCTGCTGGTTCACCTGCGCGGCAATGCGTTCCTTAATCTGCTGGACCTGCGCGCTGGTATCGGGGATTTTCTGGTTCTTCATCAAATCCTCGTAGAAGTCAGAGAAGTTGATTTTGTCGAAGTCGATACTTTGCAGCTCCGGGACCGTGATCCCCCGGCAGTCCGGACTGTCGCCGCTGCCAAACTTAACGCCCAGCTGGTCGCGACGCCCCTGCTCCTGAATGATGCGGGCAAGCTTGCCGTCAAAGACGCAGTAGACCTGACTTTTCTGGATGCAGGCACCCAGCACCTTGCGATCGCACCGCTCGCCGACGCTGACAGTGATTTTCTTAGCCTTCGCCTTCCCTATAGCCTTCTCTTCATCATCACATGCGGCCAGTCCGGCGCTCTGTCCCCAGCCTGAGTCTTTGCAGCAGTTTGAGAAACCTGCAAAGGCCTTACGGCACCGCATGGCTTTACCCGTGAAGGCTTTTACCTCAATGGAGCTGCTTGCGTCTTTTGCGTCTTCCGCTGCCGAGGCAAGACCTGCCAGTTTTGCCACCGCCGTATCGAACCCGCTGCTCCCGGCACCATTCGTGTCATCACACTCGCCTGACTTACAGATGTAGTCGCCGCCGCAGACCAGGCCACCCGACTGATGCGTGGTCTGACACTGGTAGGTGTAGCTCATATGGGTACACTGCCCGTCGGTCGATTCGGTGCAGGTCGTACCTGCCGCTGTACAGGACGGGTTCGCCATCAGCGTTCCGCAGGTTCCCGTGGAGTCTGACGGTACGACATAGTTATCGGTGTACTCCCAGCAGTCGCTATAAACTTCATAGCTCTGGCCATTGTTAACAATGGTTTTATTTCCGCCCGGAGAGGTGCAGGTTGACGTAGTTTTCTGCGCCTTAGACATATCCAGGCCGCAGGATGAAGACCAGTTCACTTCGGGGGTAAAGGTTGTCTCAACCGCATTCATAACGAGCACAAGTGTGAAACCTGACGCGCCGGACTGAAAGTCAGCTATCTGCTCCCGGATATGCTTCTCACAGCGATCTTTGTTCCCGCTGGTACACCCGGTACTGGTATACGAGCCGGCAGGTAAGGAGCCACCCTGCGACAACGGTGTCCCCGGAGCGCCTGGCATTTCCCAGTCAAACGCCTTACCAACCATTTTCTGACTGACGCCCCACCAGGAAATGTTCCCGGCATTGACATCGCGATCCGCCCAGTAAAAATGCGCGCTGATCACCGGTCCTGATGCCGGCGCTTTAAAACTAAAACTGAAGGAAGTACCGTTGTTCGTGAAAACAACATCGCCATTGGCCGCCGTCAGTGTGAACGTTTTCTGCACTGTCGTGGTGGATGTATGTCCGCCAGGTGTTGCAGTTCGTGAGCAGGCTTCCACTGAGGCCACATCCTTGTCGCAGGTGTAATTTTCAAAGGTGGTTTTCGATACTGTCACCTCCTTACACTGGTTCGCGGTTCCGTTAAGCACACCGTCTGCGCCGGCTTCGGCATTTTTACCGATAGTGATGAAAGGGGCCTGTGGGTCGATGGCGGGAGTCGGGTTCGTTTTTCCGGAGTTGATAACCGACTGTGCTGCGTCATTACCCTGCAGCGCGGCCTGCCCTTTGTTGGCCAGCCCGCCGTCTCCGCCATCCACACCGCCGTAATACCCTTTCTCCGGTGGGTTAGCGGTATAGCCTGGTATTGCTCCTGTGACGGTATCCGGTTTTTTCAGGGCTCCCGTCCCGGCGGAAGCATTGCCTTTGCCAAAGCTCGCTCCCGCTTCAAAGGCAGGATCAGCTGCGCCAGCCAGGAGCGGAAAAAGCATCAGCACCGTTGAAAGTATTTTTTTCATTTCGCGGCCTCCAGAAGATGGCGTGCCGTTGCCGCACAATCACCACTTTCTGCCACTTTTTCGAGAGCCTGCTGCAGGGGCAGACTTCCCCGAATTACGTCATGGTGGCCAGGACAGGTCACCACCAGGGCGGGTACCGTGGTGATGTTGTACTGAGTAAACAACGTTGGATCGATTTGCACGCCGGCGTCCTTGTCCTCCTTACTCAGCTCAAACATGGCCGCCGCGGTCTGTCGCATGTCGTTATTGACCAGGCCGCGCAGCGTTGGCGGAATGTTGAAACGGCGGGCATCCTTCAGCATGGGTAGCAGACCTTCACGCGGAATACCGAGGCTCACAAAGTAAATAGCCGGGAACGTGTCTTTTTCCCCCATCGTGTTGTTCTGGGCTGCGATATCGCCCTGCAGGCGGTTTATCAGATCCTGTTGCCGCTGCGGCAATACGGGCGCGGCCGCCGGATGGCCCTGCAGGTCTTCCTTCATCGCTGCCAGCGCGTCCTGCTGACCTTTGATCCAGTTATGGTCGGAGACGGAAATATCGGTCTGAGCGCTCGCCAGGGCCAGCGGCGCGAAAGCAACCATGACGCTGATCGTCAGCGCCCGGAGATAAGCGTTTTTCATTGTCATGTCCTTAAAGGAATACGCAGTTACGTTTGCGCCAGAAGAGATAGCCGAAGTTCTTTTTGGAGGATGGAGAGTTATGCGTTGTGCCCCAGAGCTGCGTGCTGGCCCCGAAAGGATGACAGTTACCCGGTTCGGGGTACATGTTCACCATCTGGTATCGCCATCGCTCTTTCGGGATGATCGGGGATGGATACTGGTTACATACTGCGACGTCCGCGCCCACAGAGTTCCAGACCAGCCCCTCACGATGCATCTTGAATGCCATTCGCTCTCCAACCAGAAGAGAGGCCTCGAGCGGAGAAAACTCACCGCTGGTATAGCCGGTTAGCGGGTAGATAGACCCCTGACTTCCCGCGCACCAGAACAGCGGAGACAGAGGAAGACCCGCTGATGAAGCAGCTGCGTCAGCAGCGCAGGCCCCCTGAGCTATCAGGTTGCCGAATAGCGCTGCCTCGGGGTTTATCAGCATCGAGAGCGTACTGTCATTCCAGAGAGGATCGACTTCGGAGAGATAGGCGATATCCATGTCGCCGGTTTGCAGACACCCCAGACTGGTGATGATGTTCAGCCAGAAAATCAGCGGGTATTTGTACCAGTGGACATGGTAGAAGGTACCGGCAGCGGGACGGTCACTCTGCCCTGCGGTTCCCGTTCCCGTTCGCCCGAGATCGATTTTAAAGCCCCCCATGTTGACCATGACGCCCGGCTCACGGGTTACATCCACCATCGCCATTGGCTCCCAGAACCCGATGGCCAGACCGATGCGGTAAAACACACCATATGGGCAAATCTGGATCGGCGAAGCCGGGTTGTTGGTATCCTTTTGGGGGCCAGCGGCCAGCTGAATATTGCCGAGCGTCATCGGAAACAGGCACTTCCAGCAGACATCGCTTATCGGGTTAACCCAGCGGCCGTCACCGGCGTTACTGGCTGCGGCCGTTGCCTGGGATGGCATACAGGAAATAAGAACCAGTAACACACCGGCCAGCCATGAAAAGTGCTTCATTTCACCTCCCGCAGCCATACACAGACCGGGCCGTCCTCAGTGTCATGAATGGAGCCAATGAACCAGCCCTCGCCCTCTGGCGCGGAAGGGAGCCAGTCACTGATGTTTTGTTTCCCCTTTTCCCAGTCGGCGATCACCTGGGGAGGCGCGTCGTTTTCCATCCAGCGGGTGGCACAGGTCAGATTGTGCTGGCGCATCCAGTCGCCAAATTCAGTCTGTGTGACCTCATCACTGGCCGGTGCAAAATAATGAGGGTGCGTCCAGAAGCCATTGCGGTCACGGGTAACCGTCACCGGCCTGACAGATTCAGGGTGAGTCATGGGGTATCTCCGGGAGTGCCGCAGCCACCGGACGGCGGGAGGGCTTAAGAAATGGTCAGTGGTTTTTGGCTTTATCAGCCGCTTTCATAATGATGGCCAGGCGTTGTTCCTGGCTCATTTCGTACAGGGCAAGAATGGCTCCGCGCAGCACGTGAGAGGGTTTGTACAACGGGTTATCGTTGAGGATTTCATCCAGCTGTCGGGCCGAACCCTCATCGTGACGTACTGACGAGATGGTGACATTCCGGCCCTTTTCAGTATCAGGGTCTTTTTTCATGGCGTTACCTGGTCGGGGGTTAATCGGAAACCGGGATGGCATTCAGGCTGAGGCGGAGCGCAACGCAGTGAGCACCGAACATCCTGAATGGCAGCACGGTTGATCATTGGCTGTTTTCCGGTCTGGTGATGTACCAGCCAATGCGCTCACTGCCACGTATGAGTATGCTGAGCCACGAGCCGGCGTATCCATCGTTCACTGCCGCATCTTCGTTGTCCTGCATCGCCTGCTCAGATACTCTCGGCGACGTATAGTTCTGGCGCGCCCGGAAAATCCGGCGGCTGATTTGTTGCCGATCAGCCTCTGGAATCGTCACGCGCAGTGATTCATCTCGTGTCAGTGCATAGCCCGCCTCAGTCAGGCCTTTTTCCAGCTCTGCGAGCAATACCTGGTAGTATTCCCGGTTAGCAAAGGCGTGAACCGCATCGGCATGTCGGGCACCGCCAAATTGTGCGAGGGGGACGGGTATTCTCGGCCTGCTCTCCCGCGCCCGGCGCTCACGCCGGGCACATGCCACGTACTGAACCACAATCCAGCCAGCGAGTAGCGCAACCACTACCAGAATACCGGTCATGCCCTCGGTATCGCGCAAACAGGTGAGCATCCCCTGCAGCCCCTGAGGGTCGGTGAAGCAGCTGATTAACGCCATGCGTTCATCTCCTCCATTCTGTTGCGGATAAGCCTGACGAGGTACAGGGGAAACGCTTCATCACGTTTTTCCGGCGCCATCGGCTGAATCTGGTTCTCCACGCACCACTGATGCCAGGCACCGGCGATCAGCGCCGGTTGCCATGAAGCGATTTCAGGGTACAGCTGACAGAGGCGATCCACTTCCTCTTCACTGCCTTTGGTATCAGCATTGAGTCCTGTCATGTGCTGAGACACAGACGGCGCAGCGGTATTGTGTATCAGTGACATTCGGCGTTCTCCTGCCCTTCACCTGCAAACAACCTGTCGAGACGCTCGGAAAGTGACAGCGTCTGGCCCTTTTTACGTTTCGCGCAGTCCTCGGCCCGCATGTTCTCCAGTAAGAGGTGAATGATGTAGTCCGGGAAACGTTCATCACGTTTCGACGGCTCCCGGCTGTCCTGCTGGTTCTGCTCACACCAGTGGAGCCAGGCTTTGGTCACCAGTACCGGATGCCAGGAGTCAATTTCGGGGTACAGCGTCTTCAGCCGTTCTGCTGTTCCCATGCGAGGAGTTATCTCAGCGGGTTTACGCGGTTTTCTGGCGTAACGGCGATGGGATGTGACCGCCTGACGCATTTCGGGAAACAGGTCACCTAACGTTGTTGCACTCATTTTTTCGCTCCTGATACCGGAATTTCTTCCACTTTCATCACGCGGCCATCGCGCGATATCCGCACGGGGATGTGTTCAAAACCGAATTTACGGGTCAGTACGCCAGACTGGTCGAAGTAGATACGTTCATTAAGCGCATCACTGGTTTCTTTGATGTTGCCGTTCACCAGGATGACCTTTACGCTGGTCTGATCGGCGAGCTGCTGTCGGGTCCAGTTCACCTGCTCCTTATCATCGCCGTCGATAAAAAAGAGCACCTGGTTGAAGGGCACCTTATCCAGAGGATTGACCGTATCGCCCTTTCGGGCGATCACGTTGCCCTGCATGTCAGTGATGGTCTCCTTCACGGTAAATGTCGGGTCCCAGGCAAAGCTGCGGTATTCCTTCGCTTTCGTGAGCCCTTCCACCGGTGTCGGACGTACTGCATGCTCCTTTACTCTTTCCGTTGCCTCTTTGCGCAGACGGTCAAGTTCGCCAGTCTGCTCCATTCC
Source organism: Enterobacter sp. 4974935 (assembly GCF_058661735.1). Lineage (NCBI taxonomy): Bacteria > Pseudomonadati > Pseudomonadota > Gammaproteobacteria > Enterobacterales > Enterobacteriaceae > Enterobacter > Enterobacter sp. 4974935. The sequence goes on along the minus strand of NZ_JBZWGT010000001.1, from coordinate 23,291 downwards.
CTTCAGGCGATTCTGGATAAACGCCAGCATGTCCTGCTCTGCAGGCTCGAAGACGTTGCCCCAGGTTCCGAGATCTTTCGCCCCGCTGCCGGCGGAGAGCATCAGCAGCATCATACCCATCAGCTTTAGTCGTCTTTTCACTGGCCCCCCTGAGTGCGGCGCGCAATGTCGGCACGGATCTCATTCGTGATATCCCGCTGGTCGCTCATCACCGCCGGTTTAACCAGAATGATGGCGTTATGTGAGGCCTGCCATTCACCGAGACTCTCTGACAGCGCTGAATTGAAACGCGTTGTCAGCACCCTGGCCTTGTCTTCATCGAGCTGCAGTTGCGCGGACTGCTGCATGAACAGGTCGACTGTCCCCTTCATATCGAAGACCACCACCTCCGGTGTGACGGCTTTCGCCGTCACATATGCCACACCTGTCATGGCCAGCAATCCTGCCAGCCCCAGCATGCTGGCTTTAACCCAGCGGGATGTTTTGCTGGCGATAGTTGCACCATCGTTGACGGTATCGACGTCATACGGCTTGTCCTGTTGTTCACTCATGCTGCTTTCACCCATTCTTCAAGTTCACGAAGTTCATTGCCGAATTTCTTCTCCGCCAGCAGATATGCCGCTTCTTCCGCAGTGGCCCCGGCTTCTCTCTGCAATTTCTGCATGAAGGCAAAGTCCTCACCACGCGAGCTGAACATGGCGCGTGTGACGGGGTCGACGAACAGACGGTGGAAGGAGCTGTATTCCCCGGCGTTTATCAGCAGGGAGCTGTAGCCGGTCTGCAGGGCTGGCTGGAAGCCACGGATAACTTCTTTTTCCATGTCCGAGAACTGATCCGGGTTATCGGCAAGGTACTGTTTAAACGCCTTAGCATCCTGCAGCAGGGTGATTTTGGTGGAGCTGTTGTTCCAGGCGGCTTCCGCTTCCTTACTGGCGCTGAAGTCCTTGATGCCCTGGGTGATAGTGATAAACGCGCCACGGTGACGACGCACGGTTCGGTAGCCGGTTTCGATAAACCGTGCCGCGTGCGGGTTGGAGCCACCCAGCAGACGCCAGGCCTCGTCGATGATGCAGACTTTTTTGAGGTCGCGCGGGCTGTGGTACATCTTTTCCTGAATCGCCAGAATGAGCGAGAACAGGATCGAGGAGAGCAGCTTCGGCTTGTCTTCCAGACTCAGCAGCTCCAGTACCGCGAAGCGGGTTTCACCATCGAGCGTAGGGGTGTCGGCGTTAAAGTATTCTCCGTCCGGCCCCCAGGTGCAGTAGGTATCGAGCAGCATGGCCAGCTCAGCAAGGCGCGAGATGATGGTCGGCTTGTCTGCAAACGCCTGATTCACATCCTCGTTAGTCAGGTAATTATGGACGTCGTCGATACGGGCTTTGTTTGCCTTTTTCTCCCACGCATCCATTACCGCTTTCTGTAGGATCGCCTCGCAGACGCCATCAAGCGGCTGCGTCGGGCTGGCAAGTACCGTCAGCAGACGCACAATCCCTTCAGCAGAGTGCTTGATGTCTTTGACGTTGGCGAACGGGTTAAAGCGCAGTTTAGAGCCATCGAGATAAACCCCACCGGCCTGATGACAGTAGTTTTTGTAGCTGTCCCCCATGTCAATAACCCAGCCGTAACCGCCGGCATTCAGTACATCGCGCAGCACCCCCTGTATCAGAAACGATTTACCTGCCCCGGACGTCCCGGTAACCGCGATGTTGAAGTTGGTACTGCCATTCTCCTCGCCAAACATGTCGTAGAACGCGACCTGGTTGCGGTAGGTCGGCAGCGGCATACCTACATTCGACAACTGGCGTTCGGCCACGACCGGCATCAGGCTCACCGCGTTCCATGACTTGGCGCGCAGCGTCGCGCCTGTTGTTTTCAGGTCTTCCCACATCCCTTCCTGCATGACGAACGGGAAGCCGGCCAGCCAGTTACGCATCTGCTGGTACTGTATCGTTACCATCTCCAGCTCGTTCTTGCGGAACACGTTCACGGCGGCCAGCTCACAGGCCTGTGCATCAGTAGTGTTGTCCGGCGCGAACAGGGTCAGGTTAAAGTACGTGTTGCAGAGTGCAATTTCGTTATTGTTCAGTTGCTCACGGGTACGTCGCCATTCTTCTGCGGCCCTTTTGGTGCTGGGAAAAAGTGCGGCGTAGGCTGAGTTGGCCTTTTTGGACAAATCGGTATCTTTACGAAATGCCTCACTCTGGCTTTTCGTCTGCTCCTCCAGCTCCGTCGTCCAGGTCAGCATAAAGGGACAGGGTATTCCGAGGTCAGGAAAGCGCAGGTTCTGCAGATTGTCAGCCCCCTGCCACAGGGCGAAGCGTTTAGGCGTTTTAGCAAGCTGCATGTTGATGATGCGGCATGCCGATGCCGGCAACCGTGTCCCGCGCGCGTCGATGGTCTCGGGCAACGTCATCCGGAGATGCGACGGATAGACATCAAGCCCTATACCCTGATCAACCACCTGGCGGTTCAGCTTTTCATCCTCGTTGTAGTCGCCTGAGGACGTCAGCACCTGTTCCTGGCGGTAGTTCATCTGCTCGCGTACCGCAGACAGGAAGCCGTTCACATCGACGTTCACGCTGTCGATGCGCGCAGCGCCCAGGGAGACGCGGATGGTGTTGCGGATCTGAATCAGGTCATCAATCACCCGTTGTGTCTGGGAAGCGCGCTTCAGCGGCTGACCATAGACAAGAAAGATACGGTAGTTACGCAGGTAAAGCGGGTAATCGCGTTCGTTGGCCAGACCGTGCAGCGCAGAGCGCTGCCAGAACGCGCGGGTGATTTTATTGAGGTGATCGGCCATCCCTCCTTTCCACATGTCGTTACTCACACCGCGATCGATACGTTCCCCGACACACTTGCTGGCGAGCATGATGACGGTGACGGGAGTCTGGCGGGGCAGTTTTTTGCGCAGCATGTCATCGAGCGCGGCCATCACCTGTTCGTTCGCGCCAGGCAGCGGGGCGGCTTCCATGATGAAGCCTGCAGAGCCGGCGTTGACGAAAATCTCATTGATGTCGTCGTAATACCGGTACGGCAGTGCCGCAACCAGGGACGGGTAGCCCCACGTCTGGGAAAGATTCTCGCGGGCCGTGGCGGCACCGTCTTCCTCTTTCCCGTTTTTCAGCATATCCATCAGGTTGTCGACAAAACTCATTTTCGACCCTCCGCAGCGGCCCGGATTAACTCCAGGCGACGCAGCTTCTCTTCGTTCATTTGCCCGGATAGCGGTGCATCACCGGCTGTTTTAATCTGCCAGTCACAGCTCACGCTCAGAACGGCCAGCGTTTCATCGTCGGTATCGACTGACTGTGTGGCGGTGATTTGCGTCGTTCCTTTCCGTGAATGGACTAACGATTTCGCCAGATGATCGATGCCGTTCTTGCCGGTAACGTAATGGCTGCTCATTCCCCGCCCTCCCCGATAACGCGGTAGCTCTCATCCCAGTGGGATTTGTTTTTCACGAACTCAACCACAGCCGGCTGATGAAAGTTGTCGTCCGTGTCCACCCAGGGGGCAATCCACAGGCGCTGCGTGGCGTCAGGAATACGCTGAACCGGAACGCGGCCCGCCGTGTTAACCGGCACGGGGGTCGCATGACTCGGCGTGGCCAGCGGCGTGACCAGTGAGCCGGATGTTTTCGCGGGCGCAGTGGTCAGAGGCCTGGCGGCGGTGGTTCCGGTTGCTGCGACGGAGACAGGACGGAACGGATTCACGACCGGTGCCGAATTGCGCAGTGCCGGCAGGGTTTCACCCGCAGGCTTTTTTGCGGTTTTCTCTGCCGTCAGGTCATCCAGACTTTTACCCTGAGCGGCCAGCTTATTGGCCTCACCGGTGGTCAGGCACTGGTCGGTCGCGGTCTTGTTGCAGTCGAAATCAGAATTGAGACCGGCGCAGCCGGTCAGTGCGCTGCACAGCAGTGCAGCACCCAGTAGTTTTTTCATGGGGTAACTCCGGTTTTAATTTAAGGGGTATTCAGGGAGGGGTAATACTCAATTTCAATTATTTGCAGTTGCACTGAATCACAGTGAAAACCAACTGCACAGCAAGGCTGCCAAACACGCCGGCATAAAATAAATCCAGCGTCAGAAAGTTCAGGTTCATCTGGATAAAGCCATAAATACTCGCCACTATCAGCATTCCGCCCCACGGAACGACTGAACCATACATAAGAAACCCACCATCGAGTTTGTTAAAGGCTGAGTCGCTAAAGCATACGAGGAACAAGCTTAAGAGCAGACACACTCGCCAGGAGACCCAGCCCATATCACCCACGCCTTTAAGATTGAGCACTGCCCACACTGTCAGTTCGATAGTGAATACCAGTGCTGGAATCAGGATATAGCGATAGTTGTGCAGGATTTTGAGTAATGGATAGCGCGCCATGTTGGCAGACATAAACACTCCAGTGAAATGAATTACAGGAAGACGTTGATGACATGAGCAAGTGCGCCTATGGTCATCAGGGTGAGTAACACTGTGAGCCCTCCAGTATGGTTGTAAACAGAAACACCGGTCGCTCCGGCTGTTATTACCAGTAGTGCAATGGCTCTCGTACGCTTCATTCCTCTCCGATTTTCTCGTTACCGTCAGTGACTTTATGGAGGAACTTCAGGTCAGGTTTCTTTTCTGGCCAGACGGTCCTCACTTCTTCCTGATACCAGTTGCTGACAATGCTGACCGTCAGCCCCTCCGTTTCGGCCTGGTGCTTAAGATGTTCCCAGGCGGGAAGATTTAAGGGTTCATACTCAGAAAGCATCCTGTCGAACACCCCCGCCCAGCTTTGGTTGTAGCGGGGGACAATTCGCCTGCATATCCATTGAGTCAGAAATAGCCAGAAAACCAGGAAAACCAGCGCCCACAGTGAGAGGTAGTACGAAAGAACCGGCCCCCCAACACCGAGAAAGATGGCAACCCCCAAGAACATGTACCTGCTTGCTGCCGGAGTGGGCCGACCAGCCTCCCAGTCAGCAATATGCATCCGCATGCTCCTGAGCAGGTTGTTATTACGCTCTTCGTCACGCATTCCGGCTTCCCCCACGAAGAGCGGCATCAGAAAAGGCGCTGCACTCCGCGTCCAGCCACTTTCTGAGTTCTTTCTGCGTCAGCTCATCCTTATGAAAAACAGAGAGGGCCAGGGTGCGCATGGCATCAATATCAAGCGGCTCATATGACCGAATTTTCTTCTGTATTTTCTCTTCCCATGTTTCACCAGTCTGTAGCAACCCGGCCAGAATCAATGCCATTCCTATTGCAAAAGAAACCACAGTAAGCCTTTGATTGCCTGACCAGAAGCTGAAAATCAACATCCCTGTAGCGGTTAATGTCCCGACCCAGAATATCCAGTGGGGCTTTGTTTTTTTTCCAGCCATCCAGCGGTTAAGGTCCTCTTCGATACGCTTTAGTTCGCTTTCGCGCCTCATGGAACCTATATCATTCATTTGCCCTCCTTAGTTGATGGTGTCACCCAGACGCAGCTGGCTGGCCTGGCGGAGAACATCATCAGGGTTGATGTTGCCGACTGAGGTGGTGCTGGATGCAGTGGTCTGGCTCGCCGGTTGAGGAGTCACGGCGTTCTGCGCAGCGTTGCCGGCTTTCTGCAGTTCCTCTTTCGCCTTAGCGTCCTCAGCGTCTTCCAGGGTTTCAAGGCGGAAGCCCTTCTGGAACACGACAGTTACCAGGTTGCCAGCACCGATATCAATCACGGGGTGATACTGCTCGGCGCGCTTAATCCAGTACTGGCTCAGCGTGTCGGCCGCCTTACTGGCTCCGCCGCCTATACCCTGCTTAAACACGTCGCCGGCACCGACATCCGCAGTGGCACCGAGGCCGACAGATGGTGTTGCCGCAGATTTGATGCCTTCACCAAAACCTGACAGGAGGCCAGCTGCACCGGCGTAGCCGACAATCATGCCGTTCCGCATGACTGGCTTGCCACGAACGCCGCCTTTCCCCTGATAGCTGACATGGCCATCGAACTCCATATCGACGTGCTTGCCGTTTTTCAGTACGCAGCTGAGTGATTTCGTCCGGACAATCCCGCGCTCGCTGGAGATGTCACCCCAGATTTCCCCCACCACAAAGCAGCCGTCGGCGCTGTATTCTTTGTTGTTCGGCATCTGGATGTTGCCCAACAGGCGGATGGTGACGGGCTGGGTGTTCTGCTGACCGGTAACGCTGGCGTTGGCGTCGGCCCCTTCAATCATGATGGCGTCAGAGAAGGAGCCTGACGGAATCCAGGGTAGTTTGGTCGGCTTTTTCATCAGGCTGTCGTATTTGAACTTTGTTGTCGACAGGCCACCTGTCATCCTCTGGCCTGAGCCGCCCGGGTAGAACGCTGTCCCCTGCCCCATATTCACACCAGTGGCGGCCGGTGTGCCTGTGGGGGTCACGGTGTATTCGGGTGGTCGGGCCTGACCGGCAGCAACAGGACCGGGGAGTGGTGTTCCGTTCTGACCGGCAGGTGGTGTCTGCTGGCCAGTGGTCGTGTTGCTGCCGGGGGCTTTCGTTAGCTGGTCATTCAGGCGCTGAATTTCTTCGTCCTTTTTGGCCAGTTGTTGCTCGGTGGTGAGCTTGTTCTGTGCAAACTGCTGGGTGAGCGTGGCGAGCTTGTCCTCAAGTGCGGAGGTCTTGGCCTGCTGCTGTGCCAGTGCGGCATCATTAACCTGCTGGTTAAACGCTGCCGTGACCACGCCGGTCATGTTTGGGGTGGCGACCGGCGCGGGGTGTTTCTGTTCCTGCTGATGTTGCCCGTACCAGATAACGCCGCTCGTGGCGGCGGCGCCTCCCACGATAACGGCGGCAAGAATGGCCAGCTGTTTGCGCCGGGTTTTCAGGTTTTTATTCAGACTCATGGGCGGGTGTCTCCGTCATCTGAAAACACAATCCAGGCGTAGCCTTCGCCACCGGCATAAAGCTGGTTCTGCGACAGCATCACGGCCCGGACGCCCTTGCGCCAGAAATCGCGCTCGCGCAGGCTGCGGGTGATGCTGCCCGGGTTGCTCATCCGGAAGCGCACAACGCGCAGGTGGTTACCAACAAACTGGCGTTCCGGTGTCAGGCGTACATCACTGGCGGGTGTGTATGCAGGCATGCGGCTGACCGGATACTCCTGGTAGTCGTCCGGCACCTGACCGTTGACTACGGCGCGGGACAGTGCGACCAGTGTTTTTTCGTAGGTCTGCCCTTCTTCCCATGCCTTCGCATCGTCGTTCTTGCGAAGTGGTGGTGACATTGGGGTGAAGCGCAGTGTTTTGCCGTTACCCGGCTGCGGCCTGATGTTAAGGCTCAGGGATGAGCCGCGGTCGGTCTGAATAAACAGCGTGAAGTTCTGGCTGACAAGTGGAGACAGAATAAGTGCTCCGTCGTCGGTCTGGCTCTGGTCATAGGCACCGGTTGGTCCGCTGATGCTGGTAATGAGTTCTCCGTCGACAACAACCTTGCTCGGGTTGGTGTTGCTGAGAGTGACGTTAAAGGCGGCGTCGTTCTCAAACGGAATGGCTGCGGGTGCGGAAGCGGCCCGGAGGCCGCTGGTAAATAATCCCGCTGCCAGAAACACAGCAGCAGCTGCCGGTGAAATACGAAATTTCATGGGCAGTCCTGTCAGTTGGTGGTGGATACCGGCTGGAGTTCTTCGAAGCTGTGGAGGTTAATCACACCGTTCTCATAGCTCAGTTTCAGGCGGTAGGTTTTTTCCTGGTCTTTCATTGGCGTGATGATTGCGCCGTTAGTGGTGGAGGACTTCAGAACCCCGCTGTACTGCACGGAGTCATCATCCATGACGCGAATTTCTTTCGTGTCGAACTGGGTGGAAATGCCCGCTTTCCTGATGCGTTCAGCTTCAATGTCCAGAGCTTTCTTGAGTTCGTCCCGTTCGTCGGAAGGGACGAATCCAAGAATCATTTTCTGGTTGTTGTCGATGTTTTCCGGGGTGACGTTCAGTCGCCAGTAAATAAAGGAGGCGGCGAATTGTGTCAGGCCTGGGGCATCGACACCTTTTGAATCTGATGTGAAGGGGCGATTAAATGTTAATGGTGTGGTAATGGTTTTCTGGGTGGTGGCAAAATACCATGCAAGCGAACCTGTCAGTACGTTACCGGCCCCCATAAGTAAAGTTAAAGCTGAAAGACCAATAAACGCATAGCGGAGTTGTTTATCGCGCTCTCCTTTAATATTCAGTTTCATGAAAACTATGCCCTCCAGTGCCGGAAACTAGAATCAGGTATCTGGCGAAAGGTTACTTTGAATAAAAGTGATGGCAGGTGCCAGTAACAGAAATTAAGTAACCAGTATGACCCCTGCCCTTTTTTCAGATATCTGACGATGAACCAGAGGATTCCCGCTATAACGCCAAGTTCAACTGACAGGTTGTTAAGCACCCCCAGAACAATAAGGGGTGCGGTAACAATTAACTCATCAATTGGCAAACCTAAATAGCGGTCCTGCTGGTTCATTGTTTCCGGGAAGTTGTATTTATCCTCCTCCCCGCTCATCGTTTAACTCGCGATGCCGAAGGCTACACGGGTAAAGATGATTGCCATTACGATACCGACGAATACCAGCGGTGAGCGGGCCTTGATGTAAATAAACAGGCCCATGATGATTTCGGCAATGTAAAACCATTTAATCAATGAAGAGCCAGAACCGAAGGTGGAATTAACCGTGGTGTTCTGTGAGGAAAGAAGGTCGGTGCCGCCAGCGAATGCCGGGTGAGTGACCATAAGTGCAATTAAAAAAGCGCCTGCTGACTTTAAGTAAAATTTAGTCTTGCGATTTTCGCGTGCTTTGCGGAATAAAGACGCTACCGCCCATCCCTTACCGACGTTAAGGGCACTGCCTTTGGTTAACATGTTTGTTTTCTCCGAAGTAAACAAAAGTGAGTCGCGTAAGTGCTTGTTTACGCGGGCGCAATTGTCCCATGACCCTAAAAAAAAAAACTGTGACGCATGTCACGCTTTTTGGAATCATTCAGATTTATCCGAATATGTAAGTGAGTAGGCTTTGTTGACCAGAAAGTAAGGAAATGGCCTCCGGGATCTATAGCTATGAAAGTTAAAGAGAAAATGTGGGATGGTCGCGGCCGTCCACGTAAGTTCCAGCCGGGTGAAGCTGTGGAGTGGCGATTGCGCGCTCCGGATAATCTGCTTATGGAGCTGAGAATATGTGCCAGAGCTGGCAACAGGAGTGTGAATGAGGAAATTATTGCCAGGCTTTTGTTGTCGCTGAATTATCAGCCGGGTAAGCCTGTGATTAAAACAGCGGAGGGAGAGAGGCTCATTGCGCTGGCGGTGAGATTTGAGGAATGGCTTGGAAAATTACTTGATGGTGAATCCGTTGATGCTGTGAAGGAAGTTAATGTCCCGCTCAAGCAAGAGCAATTGTGGATGTGGCGTGAGGGTGAAAGAATTTTGCTTCCGGGCAAAACAACCGGATATAGCATGCGTATTCCTGAGAACCTTGCGGATGAAATCAGGGCAATGGCGAAGGTGCATAACCGTAGTCTTAATGACGAAATGCTCACCCGCCTGATGAATACGCTGGGTTATTTCACGGAAAGGTTACTTGACCAGAACGAGGATGCGCAGGCACTTAAAGTTCTTTGCATGGAGTTCGAGGTGTTCCTGAAGGAAAAAATAAGGGAGGTGGAGAAAAGTGACCTTCCCTGGGATGAAAAGCCGTCTCAGTGATCGATTCTGGCCGGAGTGTTCCGGCCAAAGAAGTTATTTTACCCTGCCAGGAAGTGGTCTTTTTCGGCTTTATCTTCCGCATCGTTAATTGCACTGATGTTGGTGTTTATGAGCTCTTCCAGTTTCACGCCAGAGTCGGGACCTTTGAGTGTAACGAAGATGTCAGAGACAAGGGCAGTCAGAATCATAATACCTTCTCGTGACCCGGAGACTTTCTTTATAAGGTCGCGCCTAAAACCATCCAGGTCAAATGAGTTTCCTTCTTCTTTCGATTTGTAAACCATTAGCCCAAGGCGTACTAATTCGTTGACTATCGAAGAGTAGTTCATCTCAGAAGAGGTGGCCCCTTTCTGTAGCTCTATTTCAAGAATATCATGTATTTCGCGGTCAATTTTGTCTTTAAAGTAAATGTTCTTTCTTGGCATAATAGTTTCTCGATGTTCTAATGCAGTGCCTGATGCGGCACTGCAATGGCGAACTTTAACAGCTATCCGTGGTGCAGGGTTCTGGTAACCAACTGATTTTATATATGACTCATCCCTAAATATGTGTGCTAATCAGGCACTACGGTGTGTGTGCATTAGGCACTATGATGTGTGTGGTTCAGGCACTATCTGCTTTTAACTTACTCTATTAATTGAATACACACAATCCCCACACTTCAGAGTGCTGTATTAGCACACATTGCAGTGCCTGATTAAGCACTGCAATGTGTGTTAGTCCACACACCTTAATCGCAGACACTCAAAATTTACGAAATAAAACACACATCATGCCATTGAATTTAAAGAAAAAATCTGCAAGACGAAGTCTTGCGTGGGGTGTGATGTTTTAAAGGGTTAGTAAAGAGCGGCATGTTAATACCGTCTACTGCTCTGACATGTTTATTTCGGACAGGTGTTAAATCCCTTCAGGAGAGCGCTCACGCGCGTTTGTAGTGAATTAACTTGATTACGACGATCCGCCGGGGTATTTTTTAAGGCGACTCTCCAGAGCCCGTGTATTTCGTTAAAAGGCCAAACTATGAAAATATCGTTACTGCCTGCGGCATTGCTGACTCTTTCCATGTCTGCTGGCGCAGCTCCCCAGATGTGCTTTGATCAGGCCGGGAAAGATTATCAAATTGATCCGCTGCTGCTTATGTCAATTTCAATTAAAGAGAGCAGACTTAAGCCGGGTGCGATAAATGGATCAAACAGGAATGGAACAGAAGATGTCTGCGGGATGCAGGTGAACAGTTCCCATTACGGTAAACTTAAAAACTTCAATATTACCCGTGAGCGCCTGTTGAATGATCCATGCATCTGCGTTTATACGGGGGCATGGGTACTGGCGCACAACTTCAGGTCATACGGAAAAAACTGGGACAGCGTAGGGATGTATAATACGGGGCCGAGCAAAAAGCTCATTGCGAAGCGCAAGGCCTATGCTCAGGATATCAAAAATATATATCGTGTATTGCTGGCAAGAAAAAAGTTACTTTCTGAACGTCTGGCGCCAGCTGCGGGGAAGGAGCATGAGATTAAAATTGCGGATACGGCCTCGTTACATAGCGGACAGTAAAAAGCCGCTCTGTTGAGCGGCTTAATTTTCAGGCCTTCAGTTTTGCAAACTCCTCAGCCATTTTCCATAGAACCTGATTTAATTTGATGTCACCATCAATTCCGGTGACTTCCCGCGTTCTGGTCAACTTCCCTTTTTGCGTTTTGCCACGAATCCCCCCACGGATAACATTTTCCTGCACCACGTTAAACGTGGTCCATAAATCCTGGCCTCTGTCGAGTACCCGGCGGGGGTTAATAATTTGCTCCGGCGTAATCGGCGCTGGTTTTCCATCGTACTTAAGTTCCAGGGCGGTCGCACCAAAAAGGCGCTGCTCAGGCAAAGTGAGCTGAATGCTTTTCATGAGGTCAATATTTTCATCAACCGCGTCAAATGTTTTCAGCACCGTGTAAGCGCCTTCAATAACCTGTCCGACAATATCCCCTTTGTGGGGTACGCGGATTTCACCAAAATCCTTCCATGCAACCAGACCATTACTGCAAACCTGACGGAACATACCGGGGATCATTTTATAGCTGCTTGAACCATCATGGCTATTCAGCAGAATAATTTCCGGTACTTCTTTTCCGTTAATCTGGTCATGACGACGCAGCCGAAGCATATGCTTTGTAAAGTCGCGTTTATCCTGGTCACGTGTACGTGACTGAGTTGCATAATACGGCTGAAAACCTTCATCACGTAAACGATCAAGAATATTTATGGTCGGGATATATGTATAACGTTCAGAACGTGAATCGTGTTTATCCGATGAAAACGCGCTCGGAACGATGAGCTGTAATTCCTCATTCGTCAGCGGACGGTCTTTACGGATCGAGGTAGGCATACGATAGCGGCTTGCGAAACTGACCATTTTTATTTACTCCTGATTATTTAGTAAGTGATGAAGGAATAACGCGGTGAAAATTATCCAGCGGCATTGCAGCTGCCACCGGGCGACCATCTACAACCCAGACAGAGATATAATCCGGGCATTCGTCATTAATTAACGTCAGCTCAGTGGCATTCTCTGGCGGCGTAAAAATTGCCGGTTGTGGCTCCCCTTCCGATGCTGCCAGGACCCAGCAAAACAGATCCGTGAACTGGGACGTGGTGAGGTTTGAATCACATCTTCCGGTAGATTCTTGAGCGGCGGTTTTGACGTTGACGTTTCGTGTGTGCATCCTGGTTTTCTCCTGTGGTGATGGCTGGCCATCTCCCTGGTGAGTTCTCTCGCGGCAAAGGGCAAAGGAGCAACGGCGAAGGGCGGAAGGAAAGGGGCGGAGACTAAAGTTTTTGCGGCACGCAAAAAGTTTTGGCGGAGTGCATTTCACCCCTTGGATGACGACCCGACGGTGCTACAAGCAGCCCTCCGCGTGAGGACGCACGGGGGATGGCTTCACCGGGGGAACAGGATGCATACACCCGACACGTCGGAACGGCGTGGCGCCATTAAAGCGACGGCATCAGCCGGCGCGGTGAAGGCGTTCCGGACGGCACGGCCGGAGAAGCCGCAGCCCTTGACCTTCGCCATCAGACCCTAGCCGTATGGCCCGAAACCCGAAGGGGTTCGGCGGAGCCCGGCGGGTGCGCAGCGGCCGCCCTGGCGGAGTGGGGCTCGACGACCGGACAGCAGCGCTGGCCGGGAGCCGAAGGGGGCCATCGCCCTGCCCTGTTTTCGGGGTATGGCCACGCAGCTTCAGCTGAGAAAGTTAACCAGCAGGACGCCGGTTATGATCGCCGATGAGGAGAGAAGCACTGCAACGGGGAAAGGCAGGAGCGCCGGAGGCGCTTTCGCCCTCCCCGTTTCCCCGAAGGGGAAAGAGGGTTTGTGCGGTTGCCCTGATGAATGCCACCAGGGCTGGACCGAATACTGTATCAGGGGCTAAATCTCACCCGCCTCAATGGCCATTTCGGTCATTAAATCGTCGTATGCCTCCTTCGCACGTTCTTCCTCAGCCCACGTCAGAAATAAGCCGCGCATCGACGCTGTGCCCATGAATACCGGGCGGTCTTTAAGAGGTAATTTAGCCAGGTAGTCCAGCGCCATTCCCAGCAAAGTGACATCATAGATTTCGTAGTACGCGCCGCATGTTTTACCAGCCCGCTTTTCCATACGAGCCAGAACCACATCAGCACGAATTACGTCGAACGGATTACGTGAGTGAATATTGCGTACAAAGCCATCAGTGCGCAGGAGCGTTGTTTTATGTGTCACCGTCGTTTGCATCATGATTTGTCTCCAGCGAAGAGATTCACGTAAGAAGGTAATACGCGTGAGAAATTTTCCAGCATTGCAGCTGCGGCAACCGGGTAACCATCCAGTAACCATACTGAGAAGTAATCCGGGACTTCCGGATCGATATAAATCAGTTCGACACTGTCAGCCGGTGCGACAAAATTTACAGGCTTCACATCAGCTCGTGATTCGCTGACGACCCATGAATACAGGTCCCAGAATTGCTCAAACGTAAGCACTGAGGCTGTTTCACTCTGCCCGATAGTTTCCACAACGAAGCCACTGGACTCAGTTTGTGTTTTTCCCCCTATCTTCCTGGAAGATTCTTGAGCGGCGGTTTTGACGTTGACGTTTCGTGTGTGCATCCTGGTTTTCTCCTGTGGTGATGGCTGGCCATCTCCCTGGTGAGTTCTCTCGCGGCAAAGGGCAAAGGAGCAACAGCGAAGGGCGGAAGGAAAGGGGCGGAGACTAAAGTTTTTGCGGCACGCAAAAAGTTTTGGCGGAGTGCATTTCACCCCTTGGATGACGACCCGACGGTGCTACAAGCAGCCCTCCGCGTGAGGACGCACGGGGGATGGCTTCACCGGGGGAACAGGATGCACACACCCGACACGTCGGAACGGCGTGGCGCCATTAAAGCGACGGCATCAGCCGGCGCGGTGAAGGCGTTCCGGACGGCACGGCCGGAGAAGCCGCAGCCCTTGACCTTCGCCATCAGACCCTAGCCGTATGGCCCGAAACCCGAAGGGGTTCGGCGGAGCCCGGCGGGTGCGCAGCGGCCGCCCTGGCGGAGTGGGGCTCGACGACCGGACAGCAGCGCTGGCCGGGAGCCGAAGGGGGCCATCGCCCTGCCCGTTTTTTGAGTTATGGCCACGGAGCTGCAGCTGAGAAAGTTAACCAGCAGGACGCCGGTTATGATCGCCGATGAGGAGAGAAGCACTGCAACGGGGAAAAGCAGGAGCGCCGGAGGCGCTTTCGCCCTCCCCGTTTCCCCGAAGGGGAAAGAGGGTTTGTGCGGTTGCCCTGATGGCATGCACCAGGGCACAGACTCCCGATCAAACTGGTTCTTCGCTGTCACCTCCGTTTTCCTGCTCATAATGCATCATGGCCATATTCAGCAGGGCATTAAATCCGTCGATACCCGCCCCGTCCGGATCGCACTGTTCGCACAGGTGCAGAAGATTGGCCAAAAAATCAGTGATGACAGTTTGCACGCTCTCGCTTTCCCTGTTCAGCCCGGTTTTTCGGGCAAACTGCCAGAGCACACCTGCAGCCAGTGCAGCGTGATCGTCGTTGCTGCGGATTTTTAGCGGTTCAGGCTGGTCTTTCAGGCGTTCTGCCAGCGTCTCCAGCACGGTCGCCGGAACAGCGTTTAGTGTGTTGCTTGTCATTTTATCTCTCCCTGCGGCAGGTCTGCCCTGCCGCTCTGTCAGTCAGGCGGCCACGGTGGCCAGAAAGTTTTTCATAGCTTCGAAACGGCTGCGGAACTCCAGACGTCCCTGCCAGTCATTGAAGTAATAAACGGGGGTATAACGCACGCGATTTGCTTTCAGGGTCAGCGTATTACCGGTCACGACTTTCGCAGGGATACCCAGCAGTGACAGCTGGATAAAGGCCATATCAGCTACCATCGGATCGATATCTGTGCAGGTGGCATACAGCTGTTCTGACGGGTTATATCCCGCTTCAGTCATCCAGTATGCAAAGGCAATGACCATACCGGCGCTACCACAGGCAGGCTCATCGAGCGTCATCCAACCCTCACGCTTTATCGTCTCCTGAGCGCCGGGCATGAGTAGTCCGGCCATAAGGCGGGAGATGGAGGACGGAGAGAAATACTGCCCCATTTCGTCCGCGCCCAGTTCATGCTCCATATACAGTGCGCCCAGAAAATCATGCATTTCACCCGCCAGCCCCTCCACCAACAGGCAGAACAGCTGTCTCATGGCGTCTAAATCCTCCGGCTGATACCGCCCGCAGATTCGTCGGCTGTTTTCGATGTTCTCCGGCGAGCGAATACGGGCCATATCCAGCCCGCTGGCGGCCAGGGCGATAAAGTCGCGGAACACTTCGGAACGGCGCATATATTTCGCAGTCTGGCGGAATACACTGGCGAACTGCTTACGCGCCTCAGCTGGCGACAATACCCGGACAGGAGCGGAAACCCGCGGCTGCGGATCGGTCTGGTCTGCCAGGAACAGGGATTCAAAACTCAGTTGTGACATGGTTTCTCCTTACCGGCCGCCCACAGGCGGCCGCCTCCTGTTATGCCAGTCCCAGACCAGCGTAAACGGTGGTCATAAATTGCTGCCACTGGTCAAAGCGCAGCGCGGGCATGTGAGCACGTTTTCCGGCGCGGAGGGCATTTACAAATGCCTCAGCCTGTGCGACAGTTTGCGGGTCAAATTTCACGATCAATCTCCTTACTTTGGTTGTGATTGCCGGTTCACCGTTGCTGCGGCTACCCGGCGTTGAGAAAGCAGGGGCAACCCTGCTTTTTTAATGCGCTGAATTCAGCGGCGCATCGAGACAGAAACGGGTGATCACGTCGCCAATCAACTCCCGGTGAATGCGGGTGTGCAGGTCGTGGCACTCAAAGAAGCGCGCTCCGTACCGGACAAAAATTGCTGTCACATCCCCGCCCGTAAACTCCATCGATTTGAACGACTCCCCACCGAACCCCCTGCACCAGTCCATCAGCGCCAGTGTCTCCAGTTGTTCGATATAACGGGCTTCGTTGATTTCTGACCAGGGACGGCGATAGCCGTCATTCAGCTTTTCCTGTATCTGAGTCGTGGGGATCAGCTCCGCATCCGGATAGAGACGGCGCAGGGATTCCAGCGTTTTCGCTTTACGTTTAGTAACCCACTGCCCGTCCAGCTGTGTTGCACTGTCATAAATGCCGTTAAGAGACGGAACGAAAAAGGCCATTGGTGCAGCGGTCGGGGTGTTAACTTTCATCTTCGTGGCTCCTGTCTGATTCTCTTCCGTGCGACGGCTGCCGCACGGCCGGAAAAGGGTTAAATGTCGATACCTGCGCGCTCGATCAGGCGCACAAACTGTTTGAAGTGGTCAGCTTCAGCCACATGGATATGGCGGAACTGTTTATCGACGCCGCTGCTGAGGGCGTAGAAATAGGTGCAGCGCATCGTTTCGGGGCAGCTTCTGCGCAATTTCTTCAGCTCAGCAAGGCTGCTGAACTCCAGAACGTCCGATTCCTCCTCAGAGTTTTTTTTCGTCTCAGCGACGAGGATCGTGTACGACACGGTTTTCCCCCCCATCTTCCTGGAAGATTCTTGAGCGGCGGTTTTGACGTTGACGTTTCGTGTGTGCATCCTGGTTTTCTCCTGTGGTGATGGCTGGCCATCTCCCTGGTGAGTTCTCTCGCGGCAAAGGGCAAAGGAGCAACGGCGAAGGGCGGAAGGAAAGGGGCGGAGACTAAAGTTTTTGCGGCACGCAAAAAGTTTTGGCGGAGTGCATTTCACCCCTTGGATGACGACCCGACGGTGCTACAAGCAGCCCTCCGCGTGAGGACGCACGGGGGATGGCTTCACCGGGGGAACAGGATGCATACACCCGACACGTCGGAACGGCGTGGCGCCATTAAAGCGACGGCATCAGCCGGCGCGGTGAAGGCGTTCCGGACGGCACGGCCGGAGAAGCCGCAGCCCTTGACCTTCGCCATCAGACCCTAGCCGTATGGCCCGAAACCCGAAGGGGTTCGGCGGAGCCCGGCGGGTGCGCAGCGGCCGCCCTGGCGGAGTGGGGCTCGACGACCGGACAGCAGCGCTGGCCGGGAGCCGAAGGGGGCCATCGCCCTGCCCTGTTTTCGGGGTATGGTCATGCAGTTGCAGCTGAGAAAGTTAACCGGCAGGACGCAGGATATGACGCCAGGGATAAAGAAAATCGGGCACACCAGGCTGAAGCCAGGTATGAGCAGGTAGCTCACGGAGTTACGAATTCAACAAAATCAGGCAGGAGGGAGGATCAGGCAGAGGGAGCAGAGGGGCTGCGCCGGAGGCGCGTCCCCCTTCCCCCGTTCCCCGAAGGGGAACAGCCCTTCCCGGAGGTTCAGGCGTGCGGTCGCGTCGGGAAGGAAAAAGGGGCTACCGGCGAACCGGCAACCCCTTCATAAAGGCGCTTCAGGCATATCAGGCCAACTCAGCTCCTGAAAAGGCGGGGTTTCCCCCGCCTCCAGGTTGCTACTTACCGTTGGATTCGTAAGCCAGGCTTGCCGCGACCTCCCTGTCCCCGTCCTTTAGCCGGAGTTCGCATAAGCGGTTCCGGGTCAGGCATGTGAATATTAAGAGCGTTATACACACGATTAATACGCACCAGATAAGGGCGTTTCGCGGCAGTTTCATGGTTTACTCCTCCTTGCAAATTGCACGGTAAGAGGCCATACTGGTGTTGACTAGACATTCAGTGGGCCTCGTGGGTTAATGAAAATTAACTACGGGGCTTTCTGCTTTCTGCCACACAACACGGCAACAAACCACCTTCACGTCATGAGGCAAAAAGCCTCAAGCGCCATCGCCATTATATCCCGTTGTCGATCATCTGCCCAGGAATAACAGTCTGAAAACTGTATAAATCCTCATCATTTTCCCGCGTCATCCAGTTCCTGAATATCCCAGAGCCTCACGAATTTCAGCGGCTCGCTGTTTGCTTCCGGCGGCCACGCCGGCGTTATAGACAAGGCTGATTATCGCCTGCACTATCTCCCAGTCATCCCGCTCCAGCCGGGCATCAAGACGGTACAGGATCTTCCCGCTTTCAGCATGGCGGAACACGGTTCCGGGTTCTTTTTTGTCGAACCTGCGACTGATGATGTTCAATATCCCTCCCGGTTATCCGTACCTACTGACCATTCACGGATCTGGTCTTCGAGCGCCTCAAGGTGCTTGTCTATACTCTCAGCCAGCTGCTCGCTTTCGGTTTCCAGCCAGCCACTCAGTCCGTCCCACTCGCAACACATTTCTTTCAGCTTTGCGGACATGGTACGAAGCTTATTTCGCTGGCTGCGGGCGATCTTCAGCTCCGTTTTACAGGGGTTATTTCTCATTCTGCCCCCTGCTGATAACGCAGCTTGTTCGGTATCTGCCAGCGTTCAGCGACCCGGATGTGCTCAGGTGTTTCCCGGACAATAAACGGGATTTGGTACATGACTGAGTACAGCGGGTCGCCGCTCATGCGAAGCCAGTCAAGTTCCTTCAACGACGCGAACCGCGTCTGCCAGTTCCAGAACGGTGTGGCCAGCTCTGCCGCGTCAAACTCGTCGCTCCACCGGGTATACCAGGTGCAGACGGTTTCCGGTGACTGAAAATTCAGATCGACTTTTGCCTGTTCCAGCAGGTTCAGGCGCAGTTTCCAGCGCTGTTCGTACTCACGGGACTGGCGGCGAAGTTGACGCGTGGTCTTAATGCTGGATCTGTGTAGCCGTCGACCCGTGCGGGTGTGCATGACTTCAGGGAATAGCTCGGCCTGAACGTCAATCGTGAGCGGCAGCGGGCAGGCTTCCCCTCCGGTGGCGATCATGGTGTTGAGTGCCTCCTCGACCTGTTTCAGGTTCGAATGGCGGTTGTTTGGTACCCAGTGCAGGCCAGGTATTTTATTGGCCACTGTGGCGTTGATGCGACCGCTGCCCGTAAGAAGGCGCAGAAAGGTACGCACATACGGCATGGCGGGCAGTCGTGCGCCGCGTTCGCGGGCAGACTCAACATGGCTGATAGCCTGTATTGCTGCCTGACGGGCGGGCTTCAGGGAAACGAGCGCGTGTGAGGACGGGATCATGCTGTCACCTCCACATTCATCAGCTTCACCACGGTGCGGGCAGTGCAGTTAAAGCGGCGCATACCTGCCAGCTGCGCGATCAGCTGATTTATCCGGTCAGGCTGGAGCGTGTCGCTCTGGTAAAGGGTACGCACCACTTCACCGCCGGAGGAGAGCAGCACCAGAAGCCAGTACGGCGAGACTTCGCCGGGGCTGCACACGCACAGATGCCAGTCATCACTGCCGTCCGCGCTGAAGCGGCACTGGACGGGGAAGAAGCCGCCGAACTCGGTGCGGAACTCGGCGCAGACGCGCCATCCTTCTGGTGTCGACAGGAGACCGGTCACGGCATCGCTGAGGGCGCGGCGCGCGTCCTCGCCCTGCTGACGGATAATCTCCAGGTCTGTGGCGGTCAGGGTGTTGATTCGGTTCAGGTCATATTGCATGGTCATGTCTTTTCCCGCCGCCCGAAGGCGGCGGCCTCCGGTATTAAGCAGCGTGGTCAGTGGTATCAGCGTCGGTTTCGGTGGCTTCTTCAGCCTCAGCGGCTGGCGCTGTGCGCACCATCCAGTCAGGCAGCCAGCCCTGAGCATTCAGATCCTGCTCGGCGGCCTTCGCCGCATCGCGGCGCTTGAGCTTCACAACTTCACCCGCACGGGCGCTGAGTCCGGCTTCTTCATAGGCTTTGCCAATCTGGGAAATCGTGAGCTTACCGAAGTAGCTCTCAGCATCCGGCTGCCACCATTTGCGCAGGTCAAAGTCCAGCGCCGCTTCCAGCCCGTCCAGTTCGCTTTTCTGCGTATGGTTATACATACGTTCCTGAATACCGTTGATACCGTGCGCGGCACAGAATCCCAGCAGGGTGTTCACCTGCTCTGCTGACCATGACAGCAGCCAGGTGAAATCGAGATGCCAGTTTTCGGGCAACGTTGCCTGAAGCGCTTTTTTCTGTGCATTGAGCGCCGTCAGCGCCTTCCCTTCTTCACCGGATGGAGCCAGTGATGCAAGGTGATACTGATTCGAGGACACGGAGGCTTTCAGCGGTTCATTGCGCTTGCCGTAGGTGCGGTCAAAGAGCGCAAGACACAGCGTCCACGTCAGGAGCGCCACCGATACATCGGGGCGACCCGCCAGTTCCGCCTGAACGGCAAGAGTACGCTCCGCAGACATGGCCTTAACCAGCGTTGCCGGATAGGCGTCAGCGGGTATTTCAGGCGTGGTGTGTCTGATCACGTTGTTTTCACGTTCCTGACGCGCCTGTTCTTCTTCTGCCCGGTCTTCGTCGGTCAGCCTGCGGATACCAGGCTGAACCTGAAAATTGTCACCATCCCATGACACCCAGATACCGTGCGCGGCGCGAAATTCCGGCGTGGCTTCGCGATACTCCGCCTCGCAGTAAATGTCATCGATCTGCTGCTGAAGCTCGTATTCGTCATCATGGGTTTCAGTAGCTTCCATTTGTTCTTCCAGCTCACTGACACGCTTCTGTTCTTCTTCCGTCAGGACAGCTTTCGGCATGGTAAAACGGTACAGTTCACCGTCCTCACCGCTGGCGCGCAGTTCCGTCATGCGGAACTCAGCCCAGCCCCAGCCCTGCTCCTGCTTAACGCGGGCGGCGAGCACGGTAAGCTTGCCAGCCAGCAGGGATCTCACCAGCGCCGCATCAGCAAAGGTACTGTCCCTGTCGCTGAACAGATCGGCGGTCAGCGTACCGCCAGCGGCGGTATAGGCGTCCTCGCCCACATACTCAAACATCGGGTGGCTGATGGCCATCTTGTCGTCAGTCACCATTTTGCGAAGTGTATGGGGCATTGGCATACTGCCGTTCCACTGTGCCTTCGCTTCTTCCCAGACCTGTAGCTGCCGTTCATGAGTGTCGGCAAGGGTCATCACTTCACAATGCTCAAGGGTGATTTCATCCCGCGCCAGCGCATCCAGCAGGGCGGGGGCAAGATTCGCCAGTTTCAGGCAGCGCTGAACGTGGCGCGGGTGATAGCCCATCAGTGCGCCGATCTGAGAAGCCGTTTTACCTTCCTGCTGAAGGGTACGAAAACCGATAATCTGCTCGGCGGGATGCATGTTTTTACGTCGACCGTTCTCGATCATCGAGGCCGCCACAGCCATCTCCACGGGCAGGACTTTCACCGGAACAAACGGCGTGTCTGCATCGAGCACACCGCGCATCACCAGAATTCCTGTGCCTCTGCGGCGACCTTCCCCGCCGACAATGCCGATCGTACCGTCCGGCAGTTCTGCACCGATCAGGTTTTGCAGGATGCCCATTGCCTGAATGCTGTCTGCCATCTCTTCCACTTCCTGATCGGTATGCGGAATGATGCGCGTGTTTAAGTCAGTGCGTGACAGGCGTGAGTACGGGAAGATTTGCACGGGCGTATCAGCGAGCAGCTGGACGAGCTTCTGCTCGGTAGACTGCGCGATTTTTTCCGCAGATTTTGTCTGACGGGTGGTCTTAGCTGGTTTTTTTGCCGTAGTATTGGTGGCGACCATGATTTTTACCTCTCAGTGATAGTTGTGGTTAGCCGTGGCCGGATTGCCCTCCGGTCACGGCACTCGGTTAATCAGTAATGCGTTTGGGGTGTGCTGCCAGTGCTGCAAAGGACGGATAGCCATCAAGAACCTGCATCATGACTTTTGCCCCTTCCAGCATCGCTTTATCCGTTACGCTGCCGCTGTTTTCACACACGTTGATCGTTGCCACGATCCCCGATTTCACATCTGAAAAACGCTCATACATGCGGTTGCTGAACAGGACACGTTTGCCTCCTGCCATCACCTGCCAGTTGTTGCAGTCATTAAATCGGGTGTCCACGTTGTCAAACTCGACCACGTGGGTGTCGCTGGCCTGAATGCGCAGCAGCTTCACGATTTCGGTGCTCTGCCCGACCTTACGGGTCGCCGGACGGGTGTTAAGGTTCTGCATGGTTCCTCCTTCTCTGGGTTAAGGCCGGACGTCCGGCCTCCGGTTACATCTGCACGTATTGCAGGTTGCGCTTCAGTTCAAAAAGAAAATCCGGTTCAAACGACCAGGCGCGCCAGTTAAGCGTTCCGTTGGTGCGGATCTCCACCTGCACGTCGCCGTATCGGGACACATCGGACAAGGTGACGGTGACACCCGCTTTCAGCGCAGTGGCCTGAGCCACCCACTCCCGTGCGACAGAAACAGGGTTTTGTTCTTCCCCCATCTTCCTGGAAGATTCTTGAGCGGCGGTTTTGACGTTGACGTTTCGTGTGTGCATCCTGGTTTTCTCCTGTGGTGATGGTGTCCATCTCCCTGGTGAGTTCTCTCGCGGCAAAGGGCAAAGGAGCAACGGCGAAGGGAGGAAGGAAAGGGGCGGAGACTAAAGTTTTTGCGGCACGCAAAAAGTTTTGGCGGAGTGCATTTCACCCCTTGGATGACGACCCGACGGTGCTACAAGCAGCCCTCCGCGTGAGGACGCACGGGGGATGGCTTCACCGGGGGAACAGGATGCACACACCCGACACGTCGGAACGGCGTGGCGCCATTAAAGCGACGGCATCAGCCGGCGCGGTGAAGGCGTTCCGGACGGCACGGCCGGAGAAGCCGCAGCCTTTGACCTTCGCCATCAGACCCTAGCGTCAGCCCGAAACCCGCAGGGGTTCGGCGGAGCCCGGCGGGTGCGCAGCGGCCGCCCTGGCGGAGTGGGGCTCGACGACCGGACAGCAGCGCTGGCCGGGAGCCGAAGGGGGCCAGAAGAGGGATTGAGGTGTTTTCAGAGGATTTGCTGATCGGGTTTCAGAGCTGGCGACAACGCCACGCCACGCCACGCCACGCCACGCCACGCCACGCCACGCCACGCCACGCCACGCCACGCAGGACCGTATCCGTGACACTTTGCCCTCACAATGGCTTTCATCTGCATCGGCCCGGGCTAACATCAGGGCGGGAGGGGGCAGCGCCGCAGGCGCTGGCCTTACTGCCCGTCAGCCCGAAGGGATGACAGGGTTTTCGCGCGCGAACAGGCGGCGCATATGCCCCACCCGGATTATTTATTGTCCATCCCCCTGACCGCCCT